>NZ_DBHIGR010000204.1:0-3302 GCF_057249185.1 Oribacterium sp. | reverse complement strand
CGATACTCTTTCCTTCAAAGCCTACATATTTGCCCCAGCCGAAGGTGGAAAGGGCCTCAATGGAAATGCGCTTTTTGCAGGACTTCGGTAATACCTTCTCCTGATATTCCGGACTTTGCAGAGCAAATACTTCCAAGGAAGGCATGGAAACCACGCGAACCGCTCTTCCTTCTCCTCTAAGCACCTTAGCCGCCTCTTCTGCCAGCTCCACTTCGGAACCGGTGGCCATGAGGATTAATTCAGGCTCCTGCTCTCCTCCGGAAAGAATATAGGCACCCTTCAAAGCATCTCTTCCATCCTTACAATACTGGGGAAGATTCTGTCTGCTTAGTACAATGGCTGTGGGACAATCCGTGCTGGACAATGCGGAGAACCAGGCCGCTGCGGTCTCCTGCCTGTCACAGGGACGGAACACCCGGAAATTCGGGGTGGAACGAAGCATAGCCAGCTGTTCAATAGGCTCATGGGTAGGTCCATCCTCTCCTACACCGATACTGTCATGAGTCAATACATAAATCTGTGGCAATCCCATAAGGGCTGCCAGTCTTGCCATAGGCTTTACATAATCACTGAACACGAAGAAGGTCGCTACATAGGAACGAAGTCCTCCATGCAGGAGAATTCCGTTGGCAATGCCTGCCATGGCCAGCTCTCTTACTCCGAAATGGATATTTTTTCCAAGGGGATTTTCCGGGGAATAAAATCCCTCTCCCTTCATTTCCGTCTTGTTGGAAGGGGCAAGGTCTGCAGAACCGCCGAAAAGATTCGGCACCAAATCCTTTAAAATCTGAATCACTTCTCCGGAGGAAGAACGGGTTGCTTCCGGCTTCTCCACAGCTGTCCAGAGCTTTTCTTCCTGCAACAGAGAAGCTGCACTTCCGGGATTATGATAAGCACAGTACTTGGCATAACACTCGGGATATGCCTTCTCGTACTTTGCTCTTAAATCCTCCCAGGCACTGTAGGAAGTCTTCTTTTCCTCTACCAAAGCATCATAGTGGGCATAAACCTCCTTCGGTACAAGGAAAGGCTCCTCCTCTTCCCAGTTTAGGAACTGCCGCATTTCTTTAATATTTTCCTCTCCCAAGGGCTCTCCGTGGGCGGAAGCACTGCCCATCTTCTTGGGAACGCCATAGCCGATTTGAGTCTTAATCGTAATAAAATAGGGGGCAGAACAGTCTTCCTTAGCGGTTTCAATAGCCTGGGAAATCGCTTCGATATCATTACCATCCTCAACCGTCAAGGTCTTGAAACCGAAGGCCTGCATACGCTGTTCCACATTTTCCGTAAAAGCAATGTCTGTATTGCCCTCAATAGAAATCTTGTTGGAATCGTACAAGATGGTCAATTTATCCAGCTTCAAGGTTCCGGCAAGAGAAAGGGCCTCGGAAGAAATTCCTTCCATCAGACAACCGTCTCCGCAGAGAGCATAGGTTCGGTGGTCTACCAGCTTTAAATCTTCTTTATTAAACTCTGCCGCCAAATGACTTTCCGCCATAGCCATACCTACCGCCATGGCAAGACCTGCGCCCAAGGGGCCAGTGGTGGCATCAACGCCCTTGGTATGACCATATTCCGGATGTCCGGGAGTAAGGGACCCCAGCTGACGAAACTGCATCAAGTCTTCCTTGCTCAGCCCAAAGGAAAAAAGATGTAATAAAGAATAGAGCATCATGGAACCATGCCCTGCAGATAACACGAAGCGATCTCTGTTATCCCATTCCGGATGCTCAGGATGAAAATGAAGGTGTTTCGCCCAAAGGGTATATGCCATGGGTGCCGCTCCCAAGGGTAATCCGGGGTGTCCTGAATTCGCCTTTTGGATTCCATCTGCAGAAAGAATACGGATACTGTTTATTGCCTTCGTTTCAATCTCTTTATTCATTTTTTCCTCCTAAGCTCTTGACCGATTCTTTATAAAATTACGTTTTCTATCTTACCATAGGGAAAAAAAATGTCTATGAATTTTGGACTTTAAAAATACAAAAAAGCCTCTATAGAATTCAGGGCTGAAATCGGGTTCGGATTTCCCTTTTTCAGGCCTATATCCATAAAGGCTTTTTCTTAATGTTCAAGCTGTTATTTAGCTGTTATCTTAGCTTTTGTTTTAGCTTTTATCTTAGCTTTTATTTCTTACTCTTCCTTCAACTGGAAGCGCTCCACCAATTCATTCATCTTATTGGCCTGACCGGTAAGCTCTTCGGAGGCTGCCGCACTCTGTTCTGCTGTTGCGGAATTTGCCTGTACTACGGAAGAAATCTGCTGTAAGCCCTGATTTAAGGAAGTGATACCTTCCAAATCCTTGCTGGATGCAGAAGAAATCTTCTCGATCAAGGTGTTTACTTCTTCCGTACTCTTGGAAACGGAATTTAAGGATTCTGCAGTTTCTTCGGTGATTTTTGCACCCTTTTCCACAGCTTCAATGGTTTCTTCAATGAGTAAACCGGTATTCTGTGCCGCCTTGGCAGATTTCTGGGCAAGGTTTCCCACCTCATCCGCCACCACGGCAAAGCCCTTTCCGGCTGCTCCTGCTCTTGCCGCCTCAATAGCCGCATTTAAGGAAAGGATATTGGTCTGGAAGGCAATGTCATCAATGGTCTTAATGATTTTACTGATTTCATTGGACTTTGCGGTAATATCGTCCATAGCCTTACGCATTTCTTCCATCTTTTCATTGGACTGAAGAACCGCAACTCCTGCCTCTCCCTGGAGCTTATAGGCCTCTCCTGCAGTCTTTGTAGAAGCCTGAATGGAGTGAGAGATATCCTGCATATTGGCAGACAGCTCCTCGATGGAGGAAGCCTGCTCCGTAGCACCCTGAGACAGGCTCTGTGCTCCGGTATTTACCTGCTCCGCACTGCTTAATACCTGTACGGAAGAAGCATGAACCTCCTGTAAAGTCTTATTCATATCCTCTTGAATATGCTTTAAGCTTTCCAGAAGCGGTGCATAATCTCCTACATACTCTTCGCTTTCCAGATTTTCGGTAAAGTTTCCGCCCGCCATAGCATCCAAACGGTCTCTAAGGTCAAATACAATCTTCTTACTTCTTCCGATTACTTCGGAAATACTGCGAGAAAGCTCTCCGATTTCATCCTGCTGGGGATAATGAATTTCCACATCGAAGTTTCCGCCTGCCACTTCTTTTCCGGCCTCACTGATCTTCTTTAATGGTTTTAATGCATTGGAAATCCGCAGGAAGTTAATAATCTGAACCAGAATGAAAATGATGACCTCGGACAAAATCAAAGCAAATAAAAGCTGGTTTTTCTCCTGATCAAAATGAGGAATGGTCATAGCGG
>NZ_DBHIGR010000203.1:0-3316 GCF_057249185.1 Oribacterium sp. | reverse complement strand
TTACAGAAAGAACTATAGAGGCGCCAAGAAGGAGCGAATCGGATGAATGCAATCACGGTAAAGAACTTAAGCAAAAACTATGGTAAAACGACTGCGGTGGATCATATTTCCTTTTCTGTGAAAGAGGGGGAGTTTTTTGCATTTCTCGGAGAAAATGGTGCAGGGAAATCCACAACCATCAATATTATCTGTACCATTTTTAAAAAGACAGAGGGAGAGGTAGAAGTCTTTTCCCACAAGCTTGGAGAAGAGGATGACAAGATTCGAGAGAAAATAGGTATTGTCTTCCAGAATTCGGTGCTGGACGGCGTATTGACTGTAAAAGAAAATCTGCTGACGAGAGCCTCCTATTACGGAATGCACAAAGAAGAAATTTTGGAGCGCTTGCATCCTTTAATGCAGGCTTTCGAATTGGAAAGCATCTGGAATAGAAAATATGAGCAATTATCAGGAGGACAACGTAGAAGAGTGGATATTATCAGAGCGCTTTTACATAATCCGAAGATTCTCTTTTTGGATGAGCCCACAACCGGGCTGGACCCCATGTCCAGAAAACTGGTGTGGGAGTATATCGATTATCTTCGGAAAGAAAAACAAATGACGATATTTCTTACAACACATTATATGGAAGAAGTAAGAGAAGCAGATCGGGTTGTGATCCTGGATAAGGGAAGAATTGTAGCGGAGGACACACCGGCGGCTTTAAAAAGGAAATACACGAATACAAAACTGATTTGGTATGCAGAGAAATGTAGTGACAATGAAGTTGTGCTGAAAGGCATAGAGCATTCTTATGAAGCGGATCACTACATTGTGCCATTGGAATCAAAAGAGGGGTTCCATCTCAGTGAGTTCCTCTATACAAATCGAAATAAAATTAGAGATTATGAAATTGTAAAAGGCAGTATGGATGACGTATTCCTACATTTAACAGGAAGAAAGCTGGAGGTATAAGATGAGGGGGATTTTAGGATTTATCAAGAGAAACGTATTGCTGTTTTTCAAGGATTGGCAGAGCATTCTATTCTCTCTACTGACATCCATTATTGTGCTTGTACTGTATTTATTATTCCTGAAAGGCACCTTTGTTAGTGCGATACAAAGTGCAATGGAGCAGTATCCGGGACTGGCTTCTATGGTTCCCCAAAAGGATATCGATATGTTTGCAAATCTTTTTTTACTGAGTGGCATTTTAGGCTCCGCAATGATTTCAGTTCCTTTTAGTTGTATTACTGTACTCGTAAAAGATAGAGCGAATAAAGTGGATTATGATATTCTGGCAACACCTATGAAAAGGGAACAGATTATCTTTGCTTATTTTGTATCGGCCGTGCTTACTTCAACACTTTTGACCGATATAATCCTAGCTGTTGGCCTTATTGGAATTCGTATGCAAGGAAATATGTATTTGAATGCAAGTCAAGTTGTAAAAGCCTTTTCTATTGTTGCACTTGGCTCTATTTCTGCAAGTGCAATATTTATGATTATCGTTTTGTTTTTCAAAACTGTCAGTGCTTGCGAAGCTTTCTTTGGAATACTATCAGCAGCTTCGGGATTTGTGATTGGAGCCTATATTCCTATTTCTCAATTTTCAAATGAAGTACAAACCGTGTGCAACCTATTTCCTGCGAGTCAAATAACGATTATGCTGAGAAATATACTGCTTAATGGACTCTTGGAGCATATCAATACAAGCCTTCAAGGAGTGGATCAGGGAATGTTTGTTCTTAGTCTGAAAGAATACTTTACCTTTCAAGCCAAACTGTTTAATGGGTATTTGGATATGAATAAAATGCTGGAATATATCTTAGGAGTAATACTATTCTGTATCGTAATGCAAATTATGATTTATTCCGGAAGCTATAAGAAAAACTAGGTGTAAGAAAAGAACATATTTTTCATTTTAGAAAAGTGGTACAAGTACCCAAAATCTAAAATGAGCTCTTGACTATTTCCTTCCTATTACGCATACTTTAGAAAAGTGGTACAAGTACCTAAAATCTAAAATGGAGCTGAGATATGGAAATTAAAAGAGATAGATATCTTAACAAACTGATTGCAAAAAAGAATAACGGATTAATAAAAGTAATTACAGGCATTCGACGAAGCGGAAAATCCTATTTACTTTTTGAGCTTTATTATAAGTATTTGCTGTCTATAGGGATAACGGAGAATCATATTATAAGAATCCCATTGGATGATATTGAATTTGAAAAATATTGCGATGCATATAAATTGTATGAATATATAAAAAGTCGAATTTCAGATTTAACACAGCAATATTATGTGTTCATTGATGAAGCCCAGTATGCAATTACGAAAGAAGAAATGAGAAATCCTGATGTGCCAATTCGATTATATGGCGTATTGAATTCGCTACTTAGGAAAAATAACGTGGATGTTTATATTACAGGGAGTAATTCTAAGTTTTTATCTACAGATATTATGACCGAGTTCAGAGGACGTGGAGACGAGATCCGTATATCGCCTTTGGCATTTTCCGAGTTCTATCCCGCATGCGGAAAGGAAAAGGCGGATGCATGGCAGGAATACTTATATTTTGGAGGCCTTCCACATATCTTGTCGGAAGCTGATTATGAGGCAAAAAGCAATTATTTAAGCAGATTACATCGAGAAATTTATATGCGTGATTTATGTGATAGATATGATATTCTCGATAGAAGAGGGATGGAATCTCTAATGAAAGTCATTTCATCAGCTATAGGTTCATTATCCAATCCCCAAAAAATTGCGGATACATTTAAGAGTAGTGGTGAAAAAGCAATATCTATGCCGACAATCTCAAATTATCTCAAGTATTTGGAAGAAAGCTTCTTAGTATCCAAGGTAGAGCGTTACGATATAAAAGGAAGAAAGTATATCAGTACACCATTCAAATATTACTATATGGATTTAGGACTCAGAAATGCGCTACTTAATTTCCGACAGTTTGAAGAGCCCCATCTTATGGAAAATGCCATCTATAACGAACTCATTTACAGAGGATTTAATGTTGATGTCGGTGTGGTAGAGGTTAGAAAAGATGATAATGGTAAAAAAATTAGAAAAAAGTTGGAGGTCGACTTCGTTGTAAATCATGCCAGTCGGCGTTATTATATACAGTCTGCATTTGCGCTTAGGGATCAAGAAAAAATCGAGCAAGAACAGGCATCTCTACTAAATATTCCTGATTCCTTTAAAAAAATTATCATTTCAGGGAGCAATACACCTATCTGGAGAAATGAAGCAGGCATTACTTTTATAGGTCTCTTTGACTTTATGTTGAATGAAAATAGTCTTGAATTTTGATATGGAG
>NZ_DBHIGR010000202.1:0-3368 GCF_057249185.1 Oribacterium sp. | reverse complement strand
TTAGTGAGTACACGAAAACCACCTTGGGAAGCTGGCTGGAAAGCATGGACGATGAAACCAGAGAATCCCTTTGCACTACAGCATTTTCCCTGATTGAAAGTACAAAATCGGAGACCTTTATAGAGTTCTCCGGGAATTTAATGAAAAATATGGAAACTATCTGGAAGGAGATGGGAAAGCTTCCGGAAGATAAGAAAAAAGAAATTATGAATGCTTTAAGCAAGTTGATAGAGAGCAGTAAGCAAGCCGCCGTTTCCCAGATAAAAAGTGGCGGGCAGACGGTGATCAGTCAAATACAGAGCAGCGGGCAGGCATTACTTAGCCAGATGCAAACCGGCAGTCATGCGGCCATTAGTCAGGTAATGGGAAAGACAAAGGAGGAAGGAGAGAAGGTGTAGAGGATAAAACTATCAGTTTTGCTAATTTCTATTTTTTTATATCTTGCCCATCCTTTTTATAACCACTATAATAATATCAAATCGTGATTTAGTAAATCTGGATTAGATATTTTGCATTGGCGGGAGGTAAAGTGCTTTGTTTATTGGAAGGCAAAATGAGTTAAATTTTTTCAATAACAAATATAATGAAAATGGCGGACAGCTGATTGTTTTATATGGTAGAAGACGTGTTGGTAAGACGGAAACTTTACGAGAGTTTTGTAAAGGAAAGCCCCACGTCTTTTTTTCCTGTACTGAAACAACAGATGCTGTGCAGCTCAGAAATTTTTCGAACTGTATGTTACGAGAGGAAATTCCGGCAAAAAACTATATCTCTACATTTCATGATTGGGAAACAGCATTTCGCTCCATTTTGGAGCTTCCTTATGGAGAAGAGAAAAAATTACTGATTATTGATGAGTTCCCTTATATGTGTCATGGAAATAAAAGTATACCTTCTATACTACAAAACTTATGGGATATGGAGCTTAGAGATAAGAATGTAATGCTGGTTTTGTGCGGAAGTGCCATGAGTTTTATGGAAAAGGAATTACTGGCAGAAAAAAATCCTCTCTATGGCAGGGCTACAGGAATCTACAAAATGCAGGAAATGGGTTTTTATGATGCGGCTAAATTCTTTCCGAATTATTCTGCAAAAGATAAGTTATTGTCTTATGCTATTCTTGGCGGTATACCACATTATTTATGTCAGTGGAATTCGAATTTATCTCTTGAGGAAAATATAAAAAGAAACATTTTGACGAAGGGTTGTATTTTATATAGTGAGGTGGAGTTTTTGCTCCATCAGGAGTTGAGAGAAACTCCGATTTATAATTCCATTATTGAGGCGGTTGCCTTGGGAAATACCAAGCTGAATGCTATTAGCCAAAAGTCTCTTGTAGAGGATATTTCCAAGACTAGCGTGTACCTTAAGAACCTGATGGAATTGGGCATTGTGGAACGAGAATTTTCAGTGGATGCGGGAATAAAAGAACATGGGAATTCCAATAGAGGAATTTATCGTCTGACGGATAATTATTTTCGCTTCTGGTATGCGTTTTGCTTTACGAATTTTTCTCAGCTGGAAGATGGGGACGTGGATGGTGTCTATGAATATTTAGTTAAGCCTATGCTTCAGCGATTTGCCTCCATTACTTTTGAGTCTGTCTGCCATGAGTTTGTTCGAGAAATGCAGAAAAAGAATGCTCTGCCTTTCCGTTATGCCAAAATGGGGAGGTGGATGGGAAAGACGACAGTTCGTGATGAGACCATGCCTAAGGGAGTCCGAGTAGCAGAGTCTGAAATTGATCTTCTTTGTATAAGTACAGATGCAAAGCAATATTTACTGGGAGAATGTAAATTGAAAACGAGTCCATTTTCTTATTCGGAATATATGGATACTTTGGCAAAGCTTTCTTCCCTTAAGAAAGAAGCAAAGTTTTATTATGCGTTATTTTCGGAAAGTGGATTTGATGAGAAAATTGTAGCAGAAGCAAGCGTAAATAATACAATGCTCTATACTTTGGAGCAGATTGTAAGTTACAAATAATTAGGGAGGAGCATAAAGGGAATTTTTCAAAGCCTATTTGATGGTGTTTTCATAGACACTGTTGAATAGGTTTTTTAGTTTTTATATTTTCATAAAAATGCTAAAAGATATTTTCTGGAAAGATGTAATAAAATAGTTGACAACAAAATCCAATAGTGCTATATTTAACACGTCTAAGGTGTAATAAATAAAATTACAACAGAGAGTGATCAAAAATTATTACTCTACTTTGACAAGGCTGAAAAAATGAAGTTTAGGAACTCACAGTCTAAGAAATCAAGGAAAAACAAGCTTTAGTGTAGAGAGGAAAGCTTCCTCGGAAAGGAAAGAATCATGGCAAAGATCGCAGTTGTAGCAGCAAACGGAAAAGCAGCAAAGAAAATCATTACGGAGGCAGTAAACAGAGGTTTTGAAGTAACAGCATTTGGAAGAAGAGCAGAAAACGATACGGATGCCAAGAACTATATCCAAAAAGATATTTTGGAGCTTACAAGAGAGGATTTAAAGGGATATGATGCGGTGGTGGATGCATTTGGTGCATGGACAGCAGAAACCCTCCCTCTTCATAGTAAGACAACACAGCACTTAGCAGACATTCTCTCCGGTACCGAGGTAAGACTTTTAATAGTAGGAGGAGCGGGATCTCTTTACGTAAATCCGGAGCATACGATTCGACTGGCTGACGGAAAGGACTTCCCTGAAGATTATAAGCCCATTGCACAGGCCATGGCAGCAGCACTTTCCGAGCTTAGAGAGAGAAAGGATGTGAAGTGGACTTACATTAGTCCTGCAGCGGATTTTCAGGCAGAGGGAGAAAGAAGTGGAAAATATATCCTTGCCGGAGAAGAGTTCACCTTAAACCCTGCAGGAGAGTCTGTGATTTCTTATGCAGACTATGCCATTGCCATGGTGGATGAAATCGAATCCGGAAAGCATATTCAGGAAAGAATTTCCGTAGTAAGAGCGTAATAGCGTATGAGTATAGAAAGGAGCGGTGCCCATGTTTTTCTTTAATAGAAATACCATACAACATCCGGGAGAAAATATCCCCTACGAAGAGCAGGTTCGTAAATTAAAGGAAAAAATTCAAAATGCGGAGGCTATTATGCTGGGTGCCGGCTCCGGACTATCTACGGCAGCGGGCTTTACATACAGTGGAGAGCGTTTTCAGAAGTATTTTTTCGACTTTGCCCAAAAATATCCTATACAAGATATGTATTCAGGAGGCTTCTTTCCCTTTGAAAGCCCCGAGGAATTTTGGGCTTGGTGGAGTAGAAACATTTACTTTAATCGCTATATTGATATCCATTCGGATGTCTATGGAAACATGAAAAAAATAGTGGAGGGAAAGGACTATTTTGTCTTAACCACCAATGTGGATC
>NZ_DBHIGR010000201.1:0-3497 GCF_057249185.1 Oribacterium sp. | reverse complement strand
CACCTTCACTTACAGAGACACTGGAACCGCTAAAGAAAAGATGGGTCTGTATCGCTGGGTGACAGCAGCTTATGAAACATGGGAACATAAGGATGAAGTAGAGCTGGATGTTGCTCCCATTACTGCATCTGAAGGGGATTATTTCACGAAGATTGCTTTACAGCTTGCCGACCCCAGTACTTGTCCGGATTTGGTATGCGAAGATACCTTCCAGTTACCAAATGATGCAGCAGCAGGATATTTAACCGACCTTACTTCCTATCTTAAGGAATATGATGAGTGGGATCAGTATTATGAGTCTATGCAAAGTATTACCTCTGTTAAGGGAGTGTGCTATGGTGTGCCTTATTGTACGGATACAAGAGGGCTTTTCTATAATCGCGGTGTATTAGAGAAAGCAGGAGTTATTCAGGCGGGAGAAGACTGGGAACCAAAGTCCTGGGAAGATATTTTATCTGCCTGCCAAAAGATTAAGGACAGTGATCCGGATGTAATTCCATTTTGGTGTAATTCAGGAAAGGCTACAGGAGAAGCTACATCTATGCAGACCTATGAAATGCTTCTCTATGGAACAGGAGAAAAGCTCTTAGATGAAGATGGGAAGTGGATTGTAGAGTCTCAGGGCATTAAGGACTCCCTAGAGTTTATTCAGAATATTTATAAAAAAGGATATGGACCTTCCTTGGATCTGGTTCTTACCGGACAGGGTGGTTTAAATGCCGAAAGAGAATATTTACCTTCCGGTAAGTTGGGTATCTTATTAGATGGTCTTTGGATTACGGCTCCATGGAAGGAAGAGGGAGCAGCTCCTTGGAAGAATTATGAGAAAGAATGTGGACTTGCTGCAATGCCAACAAGTAAGGGGCAGGCTCCGGGAACTGTTACATTATCAGGCGGTTGGGCTCTGTCTTTACCGGAAAATGGAGACAATAAGGATGCTACCTTTGATTTCGTAAAGCATATGATGAGCGAAAAACACTATTTAGATCTTGTGCTTTTTGAAGGTGACATTTGTACAAGAAAAGACATTGCTGAGAAGGAAGAGTACAAGGCACAGCCATTCTTTGAATTTGGAACAAAACTTTTGGATACAGCAGGTTATCGTCCTCAGAACGATTTATACTCTTCTGTTTCTACCGGTATTCAGGAAATGGTTGAATCTGTAGTTACTGGAACATCTATCGATGATGCAATTTCTCAGTATGCAGCCAATACAGCAAGCATTGTCGGAGATGACAATGTAGTGAAAAAGTAATTTAGTCAAAAAGTAATGAATAAAAATGATGTAGTGTGGTGAATTAGTTAAAAAAATTAAGTCAATTAAATAGGGATCATCAGGCTTATTAGCGTAAGAAGAACGGGGGCAAGGATGAAAACAAACAGATTTTTAAGAGAGTGCAGGCAATCAATTTTGCTGATACCGGCTATGGCACTTTTGCTATTGTTTTTCGTTGTTCCCGTTTTTCTTACTATTTTTTTCTCTTTTACCAATATGGCGCTAACTGGAGCTACGGCAAAAAACTACGATATTGTAGGCCTTTCAAACTATATAAGGCTTTTCAAAGATAAAGTAGCATTATC
Source organism: Oribacterium sp. (assembly GCF_057249185.1). Taxonomy (NCBI): domain Bacteria; kingdom Bacillati; phylum Bacillota; class Clostridia; order Lachnospirales; family Lachnospiraceae; genus Oribacterium; species Oribacterium sp. The sequence goes on along the minus strand of NZ_DBHIGR010000201.1, from coordinate 1,916 downwards.
AGTGATAAAAAACACCTTATTTTTCCTTGCTGGATCTCTTTTAGGGCAACAGTTTGTAGGATTTATCTTGGCATACTGTATGAGGGAATGCTCCGCCACATTTCGGCGCATAGTAGGACCTTGTATATTGTGTGGTTGGGTTATGCCGGAAATTGTAGTTTCCCTTTGTATGTTGGCATTCTTCGATATGGAAGGTACTGCAAATACAATTTTAAAAGCAATACATTTACCGGTAATTTCCTGGATTTTCGGTTTTCCTATGCTGACCGTTATACTGGCTAATATTTGGCATGGAACTGCGTTCTCTATGCTGAATTTTCAGTCCGCATTGGATCATGTTCCTAGAGACATGGAAGAGGCGGCACGAGTAGATGGGGCGAATCGCTTTCAGGTTTTGTGGCACCTTCTTATTCCTTGTATGAAGCAGACAATCGGCATGAATACCATGCTGAATACATTCTCTACCCTGGGAGTTTTTGGTTTGATTTGGGCTATGACCGGAGGCGGGCCGGGTAATAAAACTACGACACTTTCTATATACATGTATAATGCAGGAATGAAAAATTTTCAGCTGGGTAAGGGAACAGCGATAGGTATTTTGATTTTACTACTGGGTGGTGTATGCAGTATAGGATACAGTTTCCTGTTTTATGAAAGAGAAAAAAAGAGCAGGGGGAATTTTGGAAAAGTAAAAACTACTCTTGCTGAAAGGAGGGAAGGATGAGGAACAAAACCTGGATTTATTATCTGATTTTGGCACTCATTGGCATACTCTTCTTAATGCCTATGTTATGGCTGGTTTTAAGTTCATTTAATGTGCATGCAAGACAGGCTCTAAAGTGGCCTGACCAGTGGACATTTAATAACTATCTTACAGTAATACAAAATGGAAGAAATATACGAGGATTTGGAATTGGACTTTATATTTCGATAGTACAAGCAAGCTTGGTTTGTATTTTATCCTTAATGGCGGCATATCCATTATCTCGATATGATCTTTCTTATAAGGAACCTTTGCTTTATACCATTTTGTTTATGACATCATTACCGATGATTGCTGTTATTGTACCGGTTTACAAGATTTTTGTGCGATTTCATCTTTTAGATAGTATTCCCGGTGTAATATTGTATTTGACTGCATCCGGTATACCCTATGGGGTGTGGATGATGAAGAACTTTATGGACGGAATACCTAGAAGCTTGGAAGAAGCTGCTTTTGTAGATGGAGCAGATTCTGTACAATCCATGCTGCGAGTGGTAGCTCCACTAATGTTTTCCGGAATTTGTGTTGTATTTATCTATAGTTTTTCAGGGGCTTGGGGAAACTTTTTTATTCCTTATATCCTTTTGAATTCAGAAGCCAAGCAACCTGCATCAGTTATCTTGTTTCAGTATTTCGGAAAGCATGGGGCTATAGAGTATGGAGCTCTTTCTGCATACAGTTTACTATACTCTCTGCCCGCAATTTTCTTATACATATTGTCTCAAAAAGTTATGTCGAAGGGCTTTACCATGAATGGTGGAGATAAGGGATAGAAGGAGTTGGATATGGGATTTATTAAAGAGAGAATAGGGAAATTTTTAGAATATCTCAAAGAGCAGATTTATACCAAAACGGAAGTGATTCCATATTGGTATGGAAAAAATGAAGATTATCGTTATTCAGAAGAAGAAAGAAATAATCTTCCCTTGGATCAGTTTTTTACTTTAAAGCGAGAGGAGATTTTTGGAGGACATAGAGCATATTTTTCTTTTTATACGACTTGGACTGTTCCGGAAAACTTTGCCGGGAAAACAGTGGTCTTTTCTTTGGAGACAGGAAAAGAGGGTGCTTGGGATGCATTGAATCCCCAATTCTCTCTTTACGTAAATGGGGTTTTAAGACAGGGATTGGATGTAAATCATAGAGAATGCAT
>NZ_DBHIGR010000200.1:0-3510 GCF_057249185.1 Oribacterium sp. | reverse complement strand
CTGCCAAGGGATATACGATCAAATGACATCATCATACTCTACTCCTTTATTAATAAGCTGTTTAAGATCCTTGGGGGCGTAGAGTAGCCACTTTGGGTGAAAAATATTCTCTCTTATTTCCTGAGTTAGATAAGTTTTGCTGGAAGAGGAGCATGAAATGCATTTTAGGAAAAAATCTTGGGAAAGCGATAAATCCTCTTTGTAAAATTCTAGTATATATCCCACTTTTTGATAAAGCTGCTTTTTACCATATGCTTTTAAAACAGTAAGTAATTTTTTTTCGTTTAGAGAGGGAATCAGTTCCAGGCATCGTAAAATTTCCTCAAGCCCCGCGATTTTGTCCATGTCAAAAATACTATCAATGACAGTACGTTCAAGGGATGTCACTCTAACTCCGTTATTCATATCCGGTATCTCTATAGCACTTGTCTTTGGAAGTGGTATATACTCTATTCCGTCATAAGTAAAAGGACGAACATTTTTGCACGTGGAAAAATAAACTTCGTAGAATACTTGATTGGCATAGCCGTAGTATTCAAATGCGCTGTGATGAGAGATACAAGCATCTTGTGTAACTTGTGATGCTATTTGGAATCTATTGGCTATTGGCTGTTCGGTTTCCATACTGATTACGACGTATAGATTACGCCTTACACGTTCGATATATCCCCTATTTAGATAAGTTTTGATTTGCCAATCAGCGGCTTTTTCGGATCCGCAGAGCTGAACCATGTCCGCATAGCTGAAACATCGTAAACGTGCTAATTCTTTATATAAATCCATTTGTCACCTCCGACCTTTGTTTCTATTTTACATCAAAATCCTAGGAAATACAGGGTTTTTGATAAAAAATAGAAATAAAGTATAGAAGCCGTTGATGATATAAGTCTTGCATTAGAGATTTGGAGTATTAGGGAATTTAAGTTGCGCTAAGTTGCAGTAAGTTGCAAATAGGCCTTTTGTTTATAGTGAAAAATAATAAATTACGACAAATTTTGTATTTATTTAATATTTCGCCCGAAATAAATCATAATATTTTCTGAATTTCCTTCTAAACTGAAAAAGTAAGTCGAAAAACTAAAGTAACTTTTTTTGGAGAAGAAAGGAAGAAGAATGAAATTCAGAAAACAACTTACGTTACTCTTGACCATGACAGGCCTGGGGCTTCTTTCCCATGGAACCGCATTTGCGGAAACGAGGACAGAGCTTTGGGCAAAGGAAAGCCAGGGCTACGGCGCCAAGCTTCCCTACCTTCGCTACGAGGCGGAAGAGGGAGTTGGAAGAGATGCGGTGCTGAAGCACTCTACTGCTTACGATGAAGTGGAGATGGAGGCTTCCAACCAAAGCTATGTACAGTTGACCAAGGAGAATTCTTCATTACGCTTTACGGTTAAGAATTCTGCCAATGCCATGACTCTTCGTTTTACCATGCCGGAGGACGCCGTTGGAGAGCTGGAGATTTCCGTGGAGAGAAAGGGAGAACTTCTTGGAAAGAAAACCGTAGAGTTGGACAACAGCTCTGCTTGGCAGTATGTGAAGGAAAATGATGTTTTCGATGAAAATATAGCCGGCTCCCATTCTCGTTTTCGTTTTGATGAAAGACATTTTCTTATGGAAAATGACAACAAGGAACTGATGGAATTGGAAGAGGGGGATGTACTCACCATCCGCAGAACCGATAAAAAAGCTGATGAACTGGGAATCGACTTTATCGAGCTGGAAGAGGCGCCGGAAGCAAAGGAAGCGCCAAGCAACAGCATTTCTATTACAGATGCTCCTTACAGCGCAGTGCCGAACGATGGACAGGACGATTCCCAAGCATTTCTGGATGCCCTGAAAGACGCGGATGCGGAGAACAAGACCTTATATATTCCGGAGGGAACCTTCGATTTTGACCAAAAGCTGGTGATAAGTGCTACGGACATGCGGATTACCGGTGCAGGAATCTGGCACACACAGCTTCATTTTACCTCTGAGGAGCAGGCCGGAGGCGGCATCGAGTTTCTGGACAGCAGCTCAAATGTTGAGATGGATAACCTATACATGGATTCCGAATTAAAGTCCCGTTTTCATCAGGAGGCAAATTACAAGGGAATCGCCGGCGTTTTGGGAGAGAATTCCAAGCTCCATGACCTCTGGATTGAGCATTTTGAGTGCGGAATATGGGTAGGAGACTATGTGGAAGCGGATAAGATGAAATATACCAAGAACCTGACCGTTTCCAACAGCCGTATCCGAGACAACTTTGCGGACGGCGTGAACTTTGCTCAGGGAACCAGAAATTCCAAGGTGCAGAACTCTGATATCCGTGGAAATGGCGATGATGGTCTGGCGACCTTTGCCAGCAAGGCGATTCTGGAAATCAAGGAAAATGTCAATGGGGTAGAGCAGGTTCGTTATATCCATACAGAATCCAAGCCTGCGGAGAACAATGCCTTTTTAAACAACACGGTAGAGCTGACCTGGCGAGCTTCCGGCATTGCCCTCCACGGCGGTGCGAACCATCGTATTGAAGGAAATCTGGTGAAGGACATCACATCCGGCCCCGGATTACGTGTCAGCACCGTTTTCCCCGGATACAACTTTGATGACAACCAAAACATTTCTATTAAGAGAAATCTCTTGATCCAGACCGGAACCGACAACGATTTCTACGGCAATGCCCTGGCTTCCATTCATTTTGAAAAGCTTTACGGTGATATGAAGAAGATTACCGTAGCAGACAACCGCCTGATTAACTCTCCCCACGGAAAATATTCCGGAAACTTCTATATTCCGGAAGAGGGTACAACAGAAATTACTTTAAGAAATAACGAAGAGAAAAGCATTGATGTAGAGCCAATGCTGGCAGAAGAAGAGAAGAACTTCGCGCCATTATCCGAGGAAGAAAAGCTTGCGGAAGAGCAGAAGAAGGCAGAAGAACTGAAGAAAGCGGAAGAACTGAAGAAGGCTGCCGAGCAGGCGGAGCAGGCAAAGCATGAAGGCGAGCAACCGGGCTATGACGGCGCCTTGAATATCGAGCTCCACGATCAGGAAGAAATTCCGGAAACTGCAAACTTCAGACTCTATTGGTTCTCCGGTGAAACTGAGGAAAACGGCAGAATCGTCCGTTACTGGGTGAAGAAGCTGGAAGGCATTCATCTGGACGAGTCCATGGAGTATTCCGTTGAGGACGGCACCAAGGTCTTCAACTTTACCCCGGATGACATTCCGGAGTATATCCCCATTTCCGGAACAGCCTTTGTAGAGGATTACTTCTATGAAGGAGAGGACTGGATCCGTTGGGAAAGTCCGGAAGGGGTAGAGTATGTGAAAATTCGGTATTGGAGCTTGAAAGCTTGATGAAGTTTTTTCGCAATTATTGGATATGGATTGACAAGTATTTTCCGCCTATGCTAGCATACCAAGCTGAACTTCTTGGTAGGGAGAAGTAAGGCTAAAGTATAGAGTTAAGGTATAGAGAGGAAGATAATTTATGTCAGAGAAGAGTTTGGCGATTTTTGGTTGGGT
>NZ_DBHIGR010000199.1:0-3702 GCF_057249185.1 Oribacterium sp. | reverse complement strand
TTCTTCTGTAAAAGCTTTGTCCCTTCCTTTTGAAATACGGAAAGAAAGCTTTCTCCGTTCCCCAAGGGATTCTCTCCCTCGTAGTCCTCCTGCAATTCGGTAATGAGTCGCATTCCTTCAGGTCCTGACGCCACAAGGAGACAGCGGTTCTCCTTCTCTAAACGAAGGATAAACAGCTGTCTGTCCTGAGATACCTGTATATGGTCAACCACTTGCATGTATCGACTTTTTTGGAACATTCTTCCGTACTTTCCGATAAAACGATGTAGAGCCCAAGCTCCTAAAAGGAAGAGACAGAAGAGTAAAAAACCGGACACAAGGGAGATGATATCCTGTTGAAACATTATAGGCTCTCCTGATTAATGTCTTTCTTCAAAATCTCGGTGATACGAATACCGAAGTTTTCTTCTACAACTACGATGTCTCCTCGAGCAATGCACTCTCCGTTTACATAGAGGTCTGCCTGCTCTCCTGCCATCTTGTCCAGTACCACCAGAGAACCCTGGGTAAAGTCTAAGATATCCTTTACCAGCTTTCTGGTCCTTCCGATTTCTACGGAAATCTCTAAAGGTACCTTCATCAGCATTTCTCTGTTGTCGGGATTTTCTCCCCCACTTCCACCTTCATTCTCAAATTCTCTGGAATTCAAGGGTTTAATCAGAGACGGCTCGGAAGGTCTAGTGTCTTTATTCTTCGCTGTCTGAATATCCCGAATCAATTCCAGCATCTGGGTCTGAGACTGTTGCATCTGGTTTAAGAGCTGCAAGGTAAGAGGATCCTGATAAGCCACGCCCTGAGGCATAGCCATCATCTGGGGAGCCATCTGAGCCGGTGCAGGCTGAGGCGCTGCTGCAGGCTGTGGTGCAGGTGCTGCCGGTTCAGCAACCGGTGCAGGTGCTGCCGCTACCGGTTCCGGAGCAGCTGCAGGCTCTGCTGCAGGAGCGGCTGCCGTTTCAGAGGCGCCCTCTCCGTTTTGCTCTGCCAATAAGCTGGCCAGTAAAGCATCCGCCGTTGCCTGGTCGATAGGACCGGACTTTGCAGGCATCGGAGCTTCCTCTGCCGCAGGCGCTTCTGCAGCCGGTGCTTCCGCTGCAGGCTCTTCTACTTGAGGCGATACAGCTTCCTCACTACTGGCAACCACCTCATCATCTTCCTCTTCTCCCATACCAAACTGGGCAGTAAAGGGCTTCAAAAGCTTCTTTACCAGATCCACAGACATGATATTCAAGAATTCACTCTTTAAGTTATCTTCGATTTCCAGGGTGAAGCGGATAACAACATTCTCCTCAGCCCCTTCGAAATACTTGTCTTTAAATGCAGCGCCGTCTGTGATTTCGTAAGAAATGGGGGTAGAAATATCTACGGTTGTTCCCAAAAACTCAGAAAGAGCGGTAGCCGAAGCTCCCATCATCTGGTTCATTGCCTCACGAATCGCACTGGCGTTGATTTCGTCCATGACGAATTCATCTTCCGGAATCTCCGCCCCCATCATCATGGAAACGATGATACGAACGTCGTTCCGGGAAAACATCATGATGTTTTTGCCATCAATTCCTTGAACGTATGCAATTTCAACTCCTATTGCCGGCTCTAATTCCCGAAACTCAAAGTTTTCTTTGTTTTTCACCTGCACAACAGGAGTAGTAATATTAACTTTAGTGCCAAGAAGAGTGGATATTGCCGTTGCTGACGCCCCAAGGCTGATATTCATAATCTCGCCTATGGCATCGATTTCCATTTCATTGAAGCTGGTCGCACCCATCTAACTTACTCCTTTAATTCTCAGTTTCCTGTTCCTATCGCCCCTTCTTACTTACCGATGTCCAGCGCTCTTTGTGCCATGGTCTTCATGGCATTTAAAGCGGTAACATTGGCTTCATAAGAACGAGTGGCAGACATGGAGTCCACCGTCTCCTTCAAAATATCCACATTGGGGTAGTTTACATAGCCCTGTGCATCCGCATCAGGATGATTGGGGTTATAAACCCTCTTCATCTCCCGATCATCGGTAATGACACCCTGAACACGAACTCCCGCATGCTGTCCCCGGAAGCCCTTGCCATTTTGCGCATTTCGAAGGGCCTGTTGGAAGGAGCGTTCTCCAAAGCTTTCCAGTACTACATCTTTTCTCTTGTATGCACCGCCTGCTTCGGTTCTGGTGGTATCCACATTGGCAATATTCTCTGCCGCAATGTCCATTCTGACTCTCTGAGCGCTCATCCCTGATGCACTAATATCGAATGAATTTAAAAATGACATGTTCTTCCTCTACTCTCTTTTAGCCACCTAAGATGTTCTTAACGGTGGAGGTAATTCTCTCTGCATTAAAGGGCTTTACAACGAAGTCCTTTGCTCCGGACTTAATTGCATCCACTACCATGCTCTCCTGTCCCATCGCGGTGCACATTACAACCTTTGCATCCGGATGTGCTTCTCTGATCTTCTTCAGAGCCTGCAATCCATCCATGTTGGGCATGGTAATGTCCATGATCACAAGATCAGGATTCTCTTCTTCAAACTTCTTTACTGCTTCCATGCCATCCTGTGCTTCCACGAAGGTGCAATCAGCAAAGCCGCCCTTTGTAAGGGAGTTCTTCACCATCATTCGCATGAACGCTGCATCATCTACTAACAAAATCTTTGCCATCTTCGTTTCTCCTATCCTTATTCTAAGCTTTTTTTATATCTCTATGACAGTTTCCTGCCTTAAGACCAGTTTATTCCTCATCATCCAGAGAAGGCTCCGGATCCAGTAAATCCTGAATGTCTTGTGCCATCACATTCATCGGTGAAATTTCTTCTTCCGGAATTTCTTCCGTTTCCCCTTCCTTCGCTACCGCGTCGGAAAGCGCTTCCATCGCCTTATCTTCCTTTTGGATGATTCGGTCTTCAATCCGAATGGCAATGTTTTTCTTATATACTCCCATCTTTCCGGTAAACCAGGGCTGTCTTCCTACATAAAGCTTTACAGCGGAATTCTTCGCCTTGTTTAAGTCGATGACATCCCCCACCTTTAAATGATAGAGATCTTCAATGTCCAACTTAACAACGCCAAGCTGTCCTGTCATCGGGAAGCTGGAAGCCTTCAAATGTTCCATAATGGTATCTTGATTATTCTCGTAAGCAAAGCCTCTGGCCAGGTGTTTCCGGTTATCAATAATCTTAAACATATGTTCCAGAAGGGTTCCGGGAAGACAGATTCGGATTCTTTCCATGGCTAAACCGGAAATATCCACATTCATCACTGCCAGCACTACGGTTTCATCCAATCCTACTTCCTGTACCATGGAGGGGTTGGTTTCTATCTTTGCAATCCTAAACTCTGCGTTAATATAATTGCTGAAACCGTCTCCCAAGGCATGGACAATGTATTCCATGATTCTCTTGTACAGAGCCATCTCCACATCGGTATAGCGGTAATCCTCTTCCGTCTTAATAACAGTATCACTTCCTCCCAGCATGTGGCTTACCAGAGTCAGGGTAAGTCCCGGTGAGATATAACTCATCATGGGCACATTGCTCTTTCCCTTATCCTGCACATAGGTGTCTACTATCGTCATACAGTCATTTTCATGGAAGGCATTGACATATTCGTAGTATCTTGTCTCTCTTAACTCTAAAACCGTAATGTCCGTCATGGTACGGAAAATACCATTCACCTGAGAGGTTAAAATTCTTGAATAGTTATCGAAGATAAACCTC
>NZ_DBHIGR010000198.1:0-3714 GCF_057249185.1 Oribacterium sp. | reverse complement strand
TTCATTCCCTGGCAGCAGCTGGCGAAGGAAAAGGGATTAAAGCTTCATTTTCTGGAGCCCAATGAAGAGGGCATTATTACGGAAGAAAGCTTCCGAGCAGTATTAAATCCAAAGGTGAAGCTGGTGGCCATGGCGCAGGTTTCCAATGTTCTTGGAAATATTCAGGACATTAAACTGTTTGCAAAGCTTACGCATGAAATTGGAGCGGTGTTTGTTTGTGACGGAGCCCAGTCCGTTCCCCACACCAAGGTGGATGTTCAGGATTTGGATGTGGACTTTTTGGTATTTTCCGGCCATAAGCTCTATGCTCCCATGGGTATCGGCGCCGTTTACGGAAAGAAGGAGCTTTTGGAAAAGATGCCTCCCTTCCTTTTCGGTGGAGAAATGATTGAATATGTGACCAAGGAAGGCGCCACCTGGGCAGAGCTTCCTCATAAGTTTGAGGCGGGTACGGTAAATGTTGGCGGTGCGGTTGGTCTTACAGCGGCGATTTCTTATCTTGATAAAGTCGGATTTTCCTTTATTGAGGAAAGAGAGGCGGAGCTCTGTGCTTATCTCATGGAGGGAATGGAAAAAATCCCCCATGTACACATCATAGGTTCCAAGGATCCGAAAAGACATCATGGTATTGTGACCTTTACCATTGACGGGGTGCACCCCCATGATATTGCAGCCATTTTCAATTCCAATCAGGTTTGCGTCCGGGCGGGACACCACTGTGCTCAGCCTTTGATGAAATTCCTGGGAACACCAAGTACCACCAGAGTCAGTCTTGGTCTTTACAATACAAAGGAAGATGTGGATGCCTTTTTAGCGGCATTAAAAACTATTCGAGGAGTGATGGGATATGGGGAGTAATACCTATTATAATGAGATTTTAACAGAGCATAATATTCGACCAAACAATAAGTATAAGATGGAGGATGCCAGCTTTTCTTTAGAGGGCGTGAACCCCAGCTGTGGAGACGATATTGTCTTGTATTTAAAGTTGGATAAGGATAATGTTATTTCCGAAGCCAGCTTTGATGGAGACGGCTGTGCAATTTCTCAGGCCAGTGCAGATATTATGTGCGATTTAATCATAGGAAAAACCAAGGACGAAGCTCTTCGGCTTTCTGAAATCTTTCTGCGCATGATTCGGGGAAAGATTACGGAGGAGGAGAAGGAAGAGCTGGAAGAAGCCGGAATCCTGGAGGATATTTCTCACATGCCTGCCAGAGTAAAGTGCGCCGTACTTGGTTGGAGAACCATGGATGAAATCTTTAAGGATGCGGATGAAGGAAAGATTGACAAGTATTCCGGAAAGTTCGATTAAAAGGGGCTGTAAAAATCAAACTAAATTTTCTATTCAATATAGGTCTGAAATTTGGGGCACGCTCTCGCTAGCTTCGCCACGTAGCGGATACTAAGCGAAAAACTGCGTTCTACTTGTTTTTCGCAAGTACCGACGGGCTCAGACTACCCCATAATTTCAGACCTATATTGTCGAAAAATTCTTATTTCGATTTTTTACAGCTCCTTTTTTGGTGAGAAAAAGCAAGAAAAAAGCTAGGTTTTATGCCGTTATTCGCATAAATCCTAGCTTTTTATCTTAGCGACGAGGATGGGACTTGAACCCACAACCCGCAGAACGGGCACCAACTTTCCAGGCTGGCCGACTACCATTATCACACCTCGTCTCAGTCAACTGTGCCAGTATACCATTAGCTTTTTTGAAAATCAAGCATTATTTTTTAGAACTTTGCTGTATTTTTCGAAACGATACGCTATAATGAAGTTAACTAAAGAGAAAGGAGAGGCTTCATGCTGGAGTACTTGAATTTAAAGCTGGACGGACTGGGTGTAGGGGAAAGCTCATTGAACATTTGGATGAAGAATGGTCGGATTAAGTATGCCTATGATGCTCCTGTAGAGGATGAGGGTCCGGCTCTTGTCTTGAATGTGCCCAAAGAATCTTCGGAAAGCTTCTTAAACTCTTTAGATGAGTGTGCCATACCGAAGTGGAAGCGTAGCTATTTTCAGGAAAAAAAAGGAGGCATTCCTGCATTTTCCTTCCGTTGGTTTTTATTGTATAAAGAAGAGAATCAAGAGGCTAAAGAGTATCAAGGGATTAATAGTGTTCCGGGAAGTTGGAACCGTTTTATTGCTTCTTTAAACAGACTGACGGCTGAGGTAAATAGCGCGAATTCTCATCAGATTATGCGTTTTTCCTTACGTGTGGAAGAGGAAAGGGAGAATGTAAGCTGGAATCCTTTGACACAGAAAGAAGAAAGAGAGGACGTCTTTTTTGAGGAGACTCTGCTTCTTTCCAGAGAAAGTCAAAGCCTTGTTTACCTGCAGAACATGAATAAGCTTCCTTCGGTAAAGCATGAGTACTTTATACCCAAAATCGTGGATTATCTTTTGGGCAATATAGAACGCTATTTTCAACATTATGATCAGAGTGAGGGAAGCATAGGGGAAGAGAGTCCGGCCCTTTTAGAGATTACAATTCAATATCGGGATGGTCGGTATTTTCAGGTAAAGAGGTCCTATGATCGCTATGGTCTTCCGGATGACTGGGAAGACTTATTGGAGGACTTTCATAAGACTCTATCCTACTACGGTGTATTCGGTTCTCTTTTTGATCCAAGACTGTATCGACATGGTGTGAAAGAAGGAGAACATATTTTTCTAAGCTGTTTATCGGAACCGAATGGAAAGCCTAGTTATTTTAGGAGCTTAGAGGACAATATTTCCGTAGGAGATTTTGTGTTGGTTCCCAGTCTGAAACAGGAAAATGCGGAAACCGTGGTGATGATTTCTGAAGTTCTATATTGTAAAGAGGGAGCACTGCCTTGTCCTTTGGAGGAAGCCAAGCTTATTCTCCGAAAACTGGATGAAGGAGAATTCTTCGGCTTTTTATCCCAGGATAATCATAACGATGACTTTATGTGAAAAAGGAGAATAAGTTGTGATTTTTTTAGTGGATTTTGAAAATACCCATGCCAGCGGCTTTGAGGGGTATCATTATCTGACAGAGCAGGATACCTTGGTAGTGTACTACAGTGATGAGAATTCTGCTTTACAGAAGGGCGTAGTAGAGGATTTAAAGGAAAAGGCTGTCCATGTAAGAATGGTGAAGCTTTTAAAACAGCACAGCAATGCTTTAGATATGTACATTGCTTCCACAACGGGAATGTTTTTGGATACGGGAGAAAAGATTTGCATTGTTTCCAAGGACAAGGGCTATGCAGCGGTTCGAGACTTTTGGCATAGCTTAAGAGGTGCGGAAATTCTTTTGGGAGAGACCATTGAAGAGTGTTTTCTCCATTCTGTGGCCAATGACGATGAAAGAATCAGAAGAGCCAAGGAGAGAAACCAAAAGGTACAGCTTATTGATGCCTTTGAAACCACCAACAATGTTCCTACCAGACCGACATTAAGCTACAGAAACAATTATAGAAGAAGAAAAAATCAATTTCTGGATGTGAACAGCCATTTGGAGCCGGTAGAGCTCTTGCCGAATCCTTTAGCAAAGGAAGATGTAAGCTATGCTTCTTTGGTGGAGGAGGAAAATGACGGAGAACATTTTTCTGTGGATTACTCTGCAAACATCAAGGAAGAAAAGCTTTTTCCGGATGAGGATCATGCTGAAAGCTTTGAGAAAGAGCTATCTTCCGATAGAGCTACAGAAGAAACTGTTTCTGCTAATGAAAGAGAAAATCCGGATTC
>NZ_DBHIGR010000197.1:0-3774 GCF_057249185.1 Oribacterium sp. | reverse complement strand
AACACAATAGATTTCATCATCATCCCACTCATCCGCATATTCTTTTTTGCATTGATCCAATTCCTTGCGATTTGAAAAAGCGACATCTCCAATTAGAATCTTTCCGCCATCTTTAAGATGTGCAAGCAAATCTTTTAGCAAAACAACCTTTTGTGCATCCGCTAAGTGATGAATAGAATACGTTGCAATAATAAAATCAAAGGACTCTTGCTTCAGTTCATCCGCTAAACCCTTTGAAAAATCTCCCTGATAGAGATGTGCACCCGGCATCTTTTCATACGCGAGCTCTATCATTCTTGAGGAAAAATCCTGTCCGTAAATAGTGCATCCGTTTTTATATAGCTTTGTGGTTAATGTGCCTGTTCCGAATCCAAGGTCCAAAACTACTGCATCCGACTTTTCCATTATGATTTTATAAATATCCCCCAGAATCTTTTTGTACCCGGCAAAGGGATAACGATTCTCTTCTTCCGAGAGCCCGACTGATTTGTCATAATCATCCGCCCATAAATCAAAACCTTTACTATTTAACATTTTTCCTCCTACTCCTACTTTTCTATTTATACTCCTGCTTTTACCGCCTGAAATAAGCTTAGTTTATGATTACACAAGGTAAAATCTTCTCTATGCATAAGCTACCTCTCCCGGTTTTTCTCCGTATACCCTATCTTAGATCCAACACCATACTGTCAAAGTCGATATACTCTTCCCCAATCTTAAAATACGCCGGTAAAGTTCCCACTTTTTTAAAGCCGAATTTTTCGTACAAATGAATGGCGCGGCTATTGTCTCCTCGCACTTCCAGATTAATGAGCTCCAGGGCATTTTCCCTGGCATAGTCTATAAGCTTTTGCATAAGTTCGCTTCCAATACCGCTATTCCACTCCGCCTTTACCACGGTGAGCCCCAGCTCAGCCCTATGACTCATTCTCCTTGGGAAAGCCCTTAATTCTCCGCTTCCTACAAGCCTTACGTTCTTCCAAGCGAAATAACATACCGATTTCGGATCCCTGGAAAAGTTCCGAATTTCCTCCTGCTCTTCCTCTACGGAAATTGGAAATCCTTCCTGTCCAAAGGATAAATTGTCTGTTTCCGAACCGACCTGTCTTGCATAAGCTATTCTTGCCTCCGCATCCTCAGGTAGAGCTTCTTTAATGATAACGTCTTTGATTATGTCTTTAGTAACGTCTTTGATTATGTCTTTAGTAACGTCTTTGATAATGTCCTTCATAATATCTTCCCTGCAAAATCACTATGATGCTTTATTCAATACTTTACCCAATACTTTGCTCAGCACTTACGCATTTCTTTGTTCACCACTTTACTCAACACTTATGCAATACTCCATTCCTTATTTCTTAAAGGAGCAAGTCCGTATAAAGTCCTTCACCTCTACCCCGGCTTCCAGATAACGAAGTAAAATCTCCGCACAGGCATGGCTGTCACTATCCGCCCGGTGGTGTTGAAGGGAAATCCCAAAATCCTCGCAGACCATATTTAACTTATGGCTCCTGTCGGGAAAGAGGCTTCTGCCCATTTTCACCGTGCAAAGGTAGCGGGCATAGGGCTTCCAAGCAATCTCATAGTCCAAAAGGCAGTTTTTCAACACATTCATGTCAAAAGAGGCATTGTGAGCCACCAGCATTCCATCGGAAAAAAGCGGTTCAATCTGCTTCCATAATTCCGGAAAGGTGGGGGCATCTTTGACACTGGACTTACTGATTCCGGTCAGCTTTACATTGAAATAGTCAAAATCCGTTTCCGGATTCACAAGGGAATAAAATTCCTTGCTGATTTTTCCCTCTTCCACCACGGTAATGCCAATGGCGCTCATACGGTTGTTCTTCCGATTCGGTGTCTCCACATCAAAAACAATAAAACGTGACACGATATCCTCCTAGCCTTTCAAGGGCTTTTGACCTTTATCCATTCTACTAAAAAACCGTTGTATCCCAATTTTACTTGAGAAACAACGGTTTTCGCAAATGCTTTTTTCTTTTCGATATTCTTTAAAAATCCACCTCTGTATCATAGTAGCAACACTTTAAGAGCTTTTCCATCTCCTCTACGCTGGGTTGACGGGGATTGGAGCCTGTGCAAGCATCCGCAATCGCATTTACCGCAATATCATGGAGTCTCTCCAGGAAAACATTTTCCGGAACAAAGCCCTGCTCTGTTGGGTAAGAATCCGCACCGTAATTCTTGATGCAATGGGGAATATTCAGCTTATCGTTTAATCCTCTAACGTAGGTAATCAATGCCTTTACCTTCTCCTCGTCATTGCTTCCGGAAAGGCCGATAACATCCGCAATCTTTACATAACGTTTCTTTGCGGTTTCATCCTTCGCATTGAAGGCGATAACCTTTGGAAGGTACATGGCATTTGCCGCACCGTGAATGATATGTGCTCCTAAATCTCCGAATACTGCACCGGTTTTATGGGCCATGGAGTGTACGATTCCAAGTAGTGCATTGGAAAATGCCATTCCCGCTAGGCACTGGGCATTATGCATGGCATTTCTGGCTTCCTTATCCTCGTTGTAGGAATCCACCAGGTCATCCCGAATCATCTCAATGGCATGAAGCGCCAAGGGATCCGTATAATCGCAATTTGCAGTGGAAACATAGGCCTCAATGGCATGGGTTAAAGCGTCCATTCCGGTATGAGCCACCAGCTTCTTCGGCATTGTTTGCGCCAAAGCCGGATCAACGATAGCCACATCCGGCGTAATTTCAAAGTCTGCAATCGGATACTTAATACCCTTCTTGTAGTCTGTAATAATAGAAAATGCGGTTACCTCGGTAGCAGTTCCAGAAGTAGAAGAAATCGCGCAGAATTTTGCCTTGTTTCGAAGTGTCGGAATGCCGAAGACCTTACACATATCTTCAAAGCTGCACTCCGGATGCTCATACTTAATCCACATCGCCTTCGCCGCATCGATGGGAGAACCTCCGCCGATTGCCACAATCCAATCCGGTCCGAAGTCCTGCATCTCCTTCGCACCCTTCATTACGGTATCTACGGAAGGATCGGACTCAATCCCTTCAAAAAGCTTTACTTCCATGCCGGCTTCCTGTAAATACTGTACTACTCTGTCCAAAAAGCCGAAACGCTTCATCGATCCGCCACCCACGCAGACAAAAGCCTTCTTTCCCTTAAAAGTTTTCAGCGCCTCCAACGCATTCTCTCCATGATAAATGTCTCTTGGTAATGTAAATCTCATCTCCTGCCTCCTTTTAGAGCTGTCAACTTTACTTACTCCCACATGCTACACCTCATTTTATAGAATGTCAATATTTTAACAATGTAGAAATTGCATATTTTTATGAACATTCAGCGGAATAAAATAAGAGTAATAGCACAAATCCAAATCTACATCCGGCTATTTCTAGTCTGTAATGAAAGGTAGCAGAATAAAAAAACAGAAAAGCAAAGCTTCTGTCAAAAGCTGCTTTTCTGCCTTTTATTTCTGATTTACAGTTTATACAGTTTTGTATACTTCTCCTCAATATAATCCAGGAAATAGTTTACATTAAACTCTTCTCCGGTCACCATTTTCATCAGCTCCGGCGCTTCATAACGGAAACCGTAGGTATGGATATGCTCCTTCAACCAATTCATGATTTCCTCAAAATGATTTTCTTCCAAAAGGCTGTCCACATCCAGGTCCTTTCGCATGGCATGCATGAATTGTGCCGCAAAGGCTGTTCCTAAAGCGTAAGTGGGGAAGTAGCCGAAGCTTCCGTCGGACCAGTGCACATCCTGTAAGATGC
>NZ_DBHIGR010000196.1:0-3811 GCF_057249185.1 Oribacterium sp. | reverse complement strand
AGCTTTCTTCCGAGCAAAGCACCGAGAAGTCCGAAAAGGAAGGTGCAGACATAAACGATAGCCATATTTTGTACGCTGAGCAGCTTTTCAATGGCATTTCCGTAATTCTCTCCCATTTCTTTGATAACCATCTCCATATAGCGCTCTTTCAGAAGAAGCATTTGCAGAAGGGAATTGCAGGGCCAGAGACTAAAAATAGCATAGCTTAGCATCGTGGCAGAGCCGGACTGATACTTTCCCATCCGCCGGATGCCTTCTGCAAGGAGGCAGAAGAGAAGGGAGAAGAGGGGCACCACAAAGGTATGCCCGAATAGGAACATGATACAGGGGGTAATCATGCCGAAAATGAGAAGCCCGAAGGGTTTATTCACCTTTGCCATAAAGAGCATGACGATAGGTCCGCCGATAAGCGCGTAGGCAGCAGGGTAGACAAGATATAAAATCGGAACGATACCCATCATCCCCACGGCAAACATACAGATAAAGTAAATCACGGCAAAAACACCGATAGACACCAGGTCTTTAATGGTCAGTTTATTTCTATTCATAAGGTAAATCTCCTTTTATAACGAAAAGCTTCGTTTATGATGTAAGCTACTTTCATAACGAAAAATTTATTTCATGCAGTAAGCCCCTTTCATGTGTTAAGCCTTCTTTCATACAGCACGTCTTATTTCTAAAGCATATCCTTATCCCTTGTTCCGTAGTAATCCGGAATCCGTTTTATAAGACTTTGGAGTTTTTCTCGATACGGCTTTAATAGCTGAATTCTTCTGCAAGTCGGCTCTTTTCTACCAGGTTCCGATAGACTTTGGAGTGTTCCAGCAGTTCTTCGTGGGTACCCACCGCATCCACTTCTCTGGAGGACAGTACCAGGATGCGGTCTGCTTTCTCAATGGACTTCAAACGGTGGGAAATGATGACAACGGTTCGGTTTTCCCCGCGAATTAAGCTGCTGAGGCTTTCCTGAATTTTTCTTTCGTTATCAATATCCAGATTCGCGGCAATTTCATCTAAGAGAAGTATGGGAGCATTCTTTAAGAAGGCTCTGGCAATGGAAAGCCGCTGTCTTTCTCCGCCGGAGAGTTCCGCGCCGTTTTCTCCGATTCTTGTTTGGAAGCCCTCGGGAAGCTTTTCAATAAAGTCCAGGCAGTTGGCAAGTCGTGCCGCTTCCCGCACTTCTTCGTCCGTGGCATCCGCTCTACCCAGACGGATATTCTCCAGGATAGTGGTATTAAAGAGGTTCACTTCCTGGAAGACCATGGCGATTTTTTGGAAAATGGAGTCGGTGGCCGTGTTTTGTAAATCCTTTCCGCCGATGAGAATTTTTCCGGTATCTGCGTCATAAAGTCTGGACAATAGGCGTAAAATGGTGGTTTTTCCGCAGCCGGAGGGGCCCACCAAAGCAAAAAGTTCCCCTTCCTTTACCGACATGGAGACGTCTTTCAGAATTGCCCTGTCTTCGTTGTAGGAGAAGGACACATCCTGAAAGGCAATGGAGAAGTCGGAAAGCACCGTATTCTCCCCTTCCTGCTTCTTTGCAGACTTGATTTCGGAGATGCGCTGCACCGCCGGTGCAATATAGAAAATTTCCATCAGGCTTTCCTTGGAAATGTCGAAGATTTCCTTTAATTTCATGGAAGCGATGATAAAGCCCAAGAAGTAGAGGAGGGAAAGGCTGCCATTTTGATAGAGCGGGAAACCGACGAAAATCACCGTAGCCACACTCAGGAAAGCAAAAATGGATGAGCATCCCATGACGATAAAGGAACCCATTTCTGTCTTTAAGTGGAGCTTTTCTTGCAGGTCCATTTTTTGAAATAAGGCTTCTTTGACCTCCCTGTCAGGGAGAAAGCTGCTGATTTCCTGATGCAGGTCGATATGTTCCTGGAAAGCTTCCGCATTTTCTCGTAAAAGATGATAGTACTTCTGATTGTTTTGTAGCACGAGCTTTCTGGATAAGGGCACCAAAAGAAAGCTGAAAATCGTAGGGAGAAGGGTGGCAAGGGACAGCTTCCAGTTTGAGAAGCACATCAGGATCCCCATAATCGGGAAGAAGAAAAACATGGCTACGATTTTGGGAACAGAATGGCTTAAGGCATGTTCAATCCTCTCTACGTCAGACATAATGCTTTCCGACAAATCGCTTAAGTCATGCCGGGAAAAATAGGCAATGGGCAGGTCTGCCAGGGTTTCCGCAATGTTCTTTCTCAGATTCGCCGATTCTTTGTAGGTCGCGTTATAGAGACAGACATATTCCTTGGAAAGCAGGAGGTAGAGGAAGAACAGGATTATGAGAGCCGGAACAATCAGCTCCCATGGCGAGAAGGCCTTCCTACCTGCGTCTTCCAGAAGGAGCTTCGCGATATACAGTAAGAGCATAACGGGTCCCATATTGATGCAGTAAGTAAGAAAGCAGTAGAGGCTGGCTTTTTGCAGGTTTTTCGCGCCCTGCTCCGTAAGGGAGAACTGTTTTTTGAACCAATTCTTCATTTGTTTATCCTCCAATCTTCCGTAGTCTGGTAAAGTTCCCAGAGCTTTTTATAGCGACTGTCTTTTTGCAGAAGCGCTTTACTGCTTCCTCGCTCCACAATCTGTCCCTCTTCCAAAACCAGTATTTCATGGAGTCCCTGAATACTGGACAGGCGGTGGGCAATCATAATCACGGTTTTCCCCTGAATCAGATTTTTAAAGGCGTTTTGCAGGGCATACTCCTGATCCGCATCGATGGAGGCGCTGGCTTCGTCCAGAATCACGATGGGAGCATCCTTTAAGATGGCTCTGGCAATGGCGATTCTCTGCTTTTCGCCACCGGAAAGGTAAACGCCTTTGGCGCCGATTAAGGTATTTTCTTTCTCGGGAAAACGCTCCAGAATTTCCCTGCAACCTGCCAAGTCCAAAGCCCGATGGACGTCTTCCGCAGTAGCATCGGGTTTACCTAATAGTACATTTTCATAAATCGTCTTATGGAAAAGCTTGCTGTCTTGGAAAACGAAGGAGATAGCCTTACACAGGGCATCCTTACTGTAGCTTTCAATGGGGAGATCCCCGATTCGAATCTGCCCTTTATCTACTTTGTAGAAGCCGGAGAAAAGCTTGGCAATGGTGGATTTTCCCGAACCGGAGTGCCCCACAAGGGCATAGTTTTTTCCCTCTTCCAAGCGGAAGGAAAGTCCTTCCAAAACCTTCTTGTCACCGTAGGAAAAATCCACATCTTGGAACTCCATGCTGTAATTTGGAAATTTTTCCTCCTTGCCGTATTGGAGGCTGTCTTCCTGCATTGCTTTGTAGAGCTTTTCCATTTCCTCGATGGCAAAGCTTGCATTGAAAATGTACATGCCGGACCACATGATTTTCATGAAAGCCACCATGATCACTCCGTCCAGAAAGAAAATCATAATCAAATCGATGATTAGTTTTTCGGGCCGGGGCTCTTTTACGAGGAGAAAGGACAGGGGAATCGACAGAATCGGAATTAAGCCTAAAAAGATCCATTGGTAGAGAACATAGGGAGTTTTACAGCTTAAACTGTATTCATAAGCGTACTTTGCATAGCTTTCAATGGCTTCTTTCATAGCTTTGAAGCTTTGCAGGCGGTTTCCGAAGAGCTTTACGACCTGAATACCTCGAACATACTCCACGGTTTCTGCACTGAGATGGTTTAAAGATTCCTGATACAACTTCATAAATTGGCTGCCGCCCATCATTTTCTGGAGGAAGAAGCCGCTGACCAGTACAAGAAGCAGGAGAATTATGCCCACCCGAAGACTCACAAAGAAGCCAAGAGCCAGGGTAAGGAGGGGCACAAGAA
>NZ_DBHIGR010000195.1:0-3825 GCF_057249185.1 Oribacterium sp. | reverse complement strand
AGGTTGCTCCCATGGAGGACATTAACCTTCATTTTACGGGAGACTTCCATGCCATCACTTCTGCCAATAACCTACTGGCCGCAGTTTTGGATAATCATATTCATCAGGGCAATGCTTTAGAGATTAACCCCAAAAAGATTCTTTGGAAGCGTTGTTTGGATATGAATGACAGAGTTTTGAGAAATGTTATCGTTGGATTGGGAAATCAGGCGGACGGTGCTATGAGAGAGGATCATTTCCAGATTACGGTAGCCTCCGAAATCATGGCGATTCTTTGTCTGGCCAAGGATATGAAGGATTTACAGGAGCGTTTAGACAAAATCGTCGTAGCCTATAACAAGAAGGGCGAGAGAGTCTATGCAAAGGATTTGGAATGTACCGGAGCTATGGCGGTTCTTTTAAAGGATGCTATGCAACCTAATCTTGTGCAAAGTTTGGAAGGAAACCTTGCCATTATCCATGGTGGACCCTTTGCTAACATTGCTCATGGCTGTAACTCCATAAGGGCCACCAAGATGGGCTTGGCTTTAGCAGATTTTCTGGTGACCGAAGCAGGCTTCGGTGCCGACCTGGGAGCGGAGAAGTTCTTTGATATTAAGTGTGCGGCAGCCGGATTAACGCCTTCTTGTGCCGTAATCGTAACCACCCTTCGTACCTTAAAATACTACGGCGGACTTCCGAAGGAAGAGATTTCCAAGGAGAATCGTGAAGCATTGGAAAAAGGCTTAGAGAACCTGGAAAAGCATATCGAAAATGTAAAGAAATTCGGCGTTCCTGCAGTTGTGGCAGTAAATCGTTTTGCTACAGATACCGAGGGAGAGCTTTCGTTCTTAAAGGATTTCTGTGCTAAGAGAGGCGTTCGCTGTGCCATCATGGAAGCTTACGGAAAGGGAAGTGAAGGAGGAGAAGAGCTTGCCAAGGCAGTGCTGGAAACTGTGGAAGCCGGGGAAGTGAATTTCCATACTTTGCAAACTCCGGAGCAGAGGATTTCTCAGAAGATTGAGCTCCTGGCGAAGGAAATTTACGGTGCCGACGGGGTAGAGTATTCGAATAAGGCTAAAGAGGAATTAAAGAAGCTGGAAGAATCCTGCTATTCCAATCTTCCGATTTGTATGGCAAAGACGCCCTACAGCTTATCCGATAAGCCGAATCTTTTGGGAAGACCTAAGAATTTCCGTATTGAAATTCGTGAACTTTCCCTCTCCGCCGGAGCAGGATTTGTGGTATGCTTAGCAGGCGATGTTATGACGATGCCGGGGCTGCCAAAGGAGCCGGCAGCAAAAAAGATTGGCTTTGAAAATGAAAAGATTGTAGGAATTTTCTAAGGAGGCATAGATGAAGGGCTGGTTGTCTTGTTTAAGCGAAGCGAAGGTCCTTCGGGGAGATGGAGAGAGGGAGGAATTTTCCTCCCTCTCCTATGATTCTCGAAGAGCTAAGGCAGGGGATTTATTTCTTTGCATGAAGGGAAGTACCATGGATTCCCATGACAAAATTCCGGAGCTTTTGGAAAAGGGTGTTCGAGTATTTGTGGTGGAGAAAAATCTTCCTGATTTACCGAAGGAAATGCAGGATAGGGAAGACCTTTGCATTGTACAGGTGGAAAATGGCAGAAAGGCTTTAGCGGAGCTGTCAGCCTTTTATTTTTCCTACCCCTCCAAGGAGATGCTGATGATCGGCATCACCGGTACCAAGGGAAAAACCACAACAGCCAGTATGGTGCGGGCAATTCTTACGGAAGCGGGGTACAATTGCGGTCTCATCGGAACCACCGGAATCGATTACGCGGGCATCCACGAAGAAAGCAGAAATACCACCCCGGAATCCTATACTTTGCAGGAAACATTCCGAAAAATGAAGGAAAAAGGCTGTAATGCCGTGGTTATGGAGGCTTCCTCCCAGGGCTTTAAGATGCATAGAACCGACGGTATTCTTTTTGATTATGGTATTTTTACCAATATCGAAGAGGATCATATCGGAGAAAATGAACATAAAGACTTTGCGGAGTACAAGTATTACAAGTCCAGAATTTTCACCCAGTCTAAGACGGGACTGGTGAATCTTGATGCGGATTTTTCTGAAGAATTCATGGAAAATGCAGAGTGCCCCTGTTTTAGCTTTGCCTTGAAAAAACAGGCTGATTTTATGGCTACGGAGATTGAAGACTTACATCGGCATGATTTCCTGGGCTGTAGATTCCATTTTCGACATGGAGAAGAGGATTGGGAGATTTGGAATCATCTGCCGGGAAGATACAATGTTTATAATGCCTTAGCGGCAATTTCTCTGGCTTCCCTTCTGGGAATCAAAAAAGAAGTGGTGCAATCCGCCTTACGGAAGATTCAGGTAAACGGAAGGATGGAGGTTGTGCTGCAAAGAGGGGGCTACACTGTTTTGGTGGACTATGCCCACAATGCCATGGGGATGAAGAACCTTTTGGAAACCCTGAAGGCCTACAAGCCGAAACGCCTGATTGTAGTCTTTGGCTGTGGCGGAAACCGTGCTAAGGAAAGACGTTACGGTATGGGAGAAGTGGCAGGGGAGATGGCGGATTTTACCATCCTTACTGCAGATAATTCCCGTTATGAGAAAACTATGGATATTATTTCCGATATTGAAAGCACATTGTCCAAGAAGACAAAGAACTATGTAAAGATTGAGGACCGTAGAGAAGCCATTCGTTATGCCTTAGAACAGGCTGAAGAGGGAGACTTGATTGCGATTATCGGAAAAGGACATGAAGAATATAATGAGGTAAATGGAACATTTACCCGTTTTGTAGATAGAGAAGTGATTTTGGAAGAGGCGGAAAGAGAGGGAAAATAAGATGCAGATTCCTTTTTCGGAGATATTTTCCTCTGTAGAAAAGATTGTTTTGGATTCCCGGGAGGATTGCAGGAAGGGACTCTTTGTTCCCATCAAGGGAGAAAAGCAGGATGGACACCGCTTCATTCCCATGGCTATAGAGCATGGGGCATCCTTTATTTTTACCGAGGAGGATTGTTCGGAGCTTTCCAAACAATATCCCCAGGTACGTTTTATTCCGGTGGAAAGCACCATAGACGCTTTACAGGCCTTGGGAGGCTATGCCAGAAGTCTGTATTCCGGTTTAGTCATCGGTGTAACCGGTTCCGTAGGAAAGACCACCACCAGAGCCATGATTGCCAAGGCACTTTCCATGGAGAAGTCTGTTTTTGAAACCAAGGGAAATGCCAATTCTCAGCTTGGGCTTCCTATTACATTGTTTTCCATGGCTAAGGAAAATAAAGAAATCAGTGTCATTGAGTTAGGTATCTCCATCCCCGGGGAGATGCATAGGATTGGGGAGATTGCTTCCTGCGATATTGCGGTATTTACCAATATCGGTTCCGCCCATTTGGAGAATTTAAAAACCAAGGAAAATACCTGCTTTGAGAAAATGCACATTTTGGAAGGAAATCAAAAGGAAGTTTCTCTTTATTTGCCGAAGAAGGATGCTATATTGGGAACGCTTACGGAAGAGAAAATCAGAGCCATGGGATTCTTGGGCGAGAAGAAGTTAAAGCTTTTCTTCTACGAGAAGCAAGAGGAGATTCCCCTTTCCGTTCCCGGAGAGCATATGGAGGACAATGCCTCTGTAGCCATGGCTATAGGCCTTTCCCTGGGATTAAACAAACAAAAGCTCTTACAGGGCTTGCAGGAATTTCAGGGCTTAAAGGGAAGGGGCGGCAGACTTTCCACAGATGACGGCATTTTGATTATCGATGACAGCTACAATGCCTCTCCGGATTCCATGAAGGCTTCCTTAAAGGTCTTGGCTTCAGAGGAAGGGGCAAAGAGAAAGATTGC
>NZ_DBHIGR010000194.1:0-3827 GCF_057249185.1 Oribacterium sp. | reverse complement strand
GGAAGCTGAACCCCAATCGTTCCGGTTAGGAAAAGGGCAATCAAAAAGCCTAAAAGGAAGTTGTTGAAAACGCCGGCAATACAGATAATAAAACGCTGCCAAGCCGGCTTTCCTTCAAAGCTCTTCGTCTTTAATTCTTCTTCGCTATAAATTACTCCATCAAAATCATAGACATTTTCCGCATTATCCTCCTGCTTTGGAGCCAGAAAATCACCGGAGCCTGCCGCATCCTCTCCCAGCATGGCACAGCTTCCGCCCAAGGGAAGTAACTTTAAGCTGTATCGGGTATTTTTATATAAAAAGGATAGGAGTCTGGGTCCCATCCCAATAGAAAACTCATTGACCCCTACATGAAAAAACTTAGCCGCAAGAAAATGCCCCAGTTCATGAAAAAAAACTAAAAATGACAGGGCAAGTATGGCCAAAACTATACTCAATTCTTATCCTCCTTATGTAATCTTCTTACTTCTTCTCTAGCCCACTGTTCCGTTTCGAAAATTTCCTCTACAGAAGGAAATTCTATCCAAGTTTTTTCGTGTTCCTTCATACAATGGGCAATGCTTCTTGGAATCTCCATGAAACGAATTTTATCCTCTAAGAACAAGCGAACCGATTCTTCGTTAGCTGCATTATATACTGTAGGCATACTGCCTCCTTTGGCACCGGCCTCCATTCCCAAAGCAAGCCCCGGAAAATCCTCCAAGGAAGGGGGATAGAAATGCAGGGAAAAAGCCTTGGAAAAGTCTATCCTTTGCTCCCTATAGCACTCCCTTTCCTCTTGGAAGAGGGCATAGGCAATGGGCAGACGCATATCCGGTACCCCCATCTGTCCCTTTACTGCGCCATCCTGAAAGACCACCGCAGAATGTAAAATGCTTTCCCGCTGAATCACTACCTGAATCTTCTCCATGGGAATATTAAAGAGCCAGTGGGCTTCCATCATTTCCAAACCCTTATTCACCATGGTAGCGGAATCAATGGTGATTTTTTGTCCCATGGACCAGTTAGGGTGCTTTAAGGCATCCGCCTTGGTTTTCCCTTCCATCTCTTCCTTTTTTAGTCTGAAAAAAGGACCGCCGGATGCGGTTAACAAGAGGGATTCCACAGATTTTTCTTCTTCCCCCCGAAGGCATTGCCAGATGGCGGAATGCTCCGAGTCAATGGGAAAGAGCTTCGCCCGGTATTCCGAAAGCATAGGCATAATCAAATGCCCTGCACAAACCAGCGTTTCTTTATTGGCTAATGCAATTTTTTTCCCTGCTTTGATCGCGGAAATTGTGGGGAGAATCCCAATCATTCCCACTAAAGCGATCACTACCATATCCGCCTCCGGAAGTGTGGCCAGCTCTATCAAGCCCTCCATTCCGGAAGACACCGGCATATCCAAATCGGCGGAAAGCTTTTCTGCCAAAGCTTCTTCATATACACAAAGCCTGGGAACCTGCCATTCTCCAGCCTGCTCCTTCAAAAGCTCTATTTTGGATTTCACCGAAAGTCCAATTACCTTATGCTCTGGATGTTCCTTTAAAAGGGATAGACACTGGGTTCCGATGGAACCGCTACTCCCTAAAATAACGATATTCATTCTTTACCTTCCCCAAATTACAGTGAAGACTTACTTTATTAAAATATATCAAGGATAAGTCTTACATGATGATTTAAAATTACGACATTATTAAATATGTCGTTATTCTTTATTTCATGAGTTTTTGATCTCATCAGTTCTTATCTATGTTTTTCTTGCTTATTATAAAGTGAGGGACGATTGTTTTTCCTTCTTTTGTATTAAATCTTTTTAAAATAATCTAAAACTGTTATGCCATAGTAAATAATGGGCGCCGTAAACAGAACAGAATCAAAACGATCCAAAATTCCTCCATGTCCCGGAATCAAATGGCTGTAGTCCTTAATTTGAAAATCCCTTTTCATTCCGGATGCCATCAAATCTCCTCCGATAGAAAATAAGGCGGCAAGGGATACTGCCAGCGCCAAAAGAAATGGAGACAGATGTAAAGGTAGACCTCTTCCCTTAAAGAAAAGAGCAAAAATAAAAGCTAAAATTCCGGATCCCAGAATCCCTCCCACAGCACCTTCCCAAGTTTTTTTCGGACTTAAAACCGGCGTCATCTTATGTTTTCCAAAAAGAAGACCGGCGCAATAGGCACAGGTATCCGCTCCCCAACTGGATAAAAATACCAGCCAAACCAAAACCTTTCCATGGGGTAGTGTTCTACACTGATAAATATAGGATAAAAGAATTCCCGCATAGGGAAAAACCAAAAAGAACAGTGCAATCTCCCGAATATCCGCCTTGGGATAGCTTAATACATAATAGAATCCCAAAAGAAAAAGATAAGAAAGAAGCAAAAAGAAAGAAATAGGAAGGTGCAAAAATAAGGCTGAATAGTAAAGAACAACAAAAAAATAAGACAAGAAAGAAATCCCCTTCTTATCTAAGGAAAAGCAATGCAATAATTCATAAGTGGCAAAGAGGGATAAAAACAGGCAAAAAAACAAGACCGGTAAACCTCCTAGCGGAAGAATTCCAAATAACAGTAAAAGCAGAGCAATACCGCTAATCAGCCTTGTCAGAAAAGAACTCAACTTGTGTTCATTTTGTCCCTTACTTTGTTCCGTCCTATTTTCCTTTTGTTCTACCATATACTACCCTTTACTATAATTTCTATAATCCCTAAACAATTTTCAAAGTTATTCTTCCTTACACTTCCTAAACAATTTTCAAAATTATTCTTCCTTACATTCCTAGCTTCATAGAATAAAAGTTCCAGTAAAAGAAAAACAAATTATTTATGCCTTTCGTCCCCCAAAGCGTCGTTCTCTCTTCTGATAGGATTCTATGGCCTTCTGAAGCTCTTCCAGGTTGAAGTCCGGCCAGTATACCGAGCTGATATAATACTCCGCATAGGCGGACTGCCATAGGAGGAAGTTGGAGGTACGAAACTCTCCGGATGTGCGAATCACTAAATCCGGATCCGGCGTTCCTGCAGTATCCAGATACTTCGAAAACTCTTCTTCCGTAAGGTGAGAAAGCTTTTCTGTGAGCTCTGAAGGAGGGCTTTCCAACACTATTCTGTGAATCGCCCTGATTATCTCATCTCTTCCCCCATAATTTACGGCGAAGCTGAAGAGCATACCGGTATTTGCCTTGGTACTCTCTTCCAGCTCGGCAATTCCCTTTTGAATGTCTTCCGGAAAACGGCTTCTTTCTCCTATCATTTTCGCTCGAACATTATTGGCATTGGCTACAGTAATTAACTTTTTCATATAGAAACGAAAGAGCTGCATCAAAGCTCCCACCTCTTCCTCGGAACGTTTCCAGTTTTCCGTGGAAAAGCCGTAAACTGTTAAATACTCTATGCCAAGCCTGGCACAATCTTCCACGGTTTGTTCCAGAGTCTCACAACCCTTTTTATGTCCTAAAGCCCTTGGTAACGCATGAGAAGCCGCCCAACGACCATTGCCATCCAAGATGATGGCAATGTGCCTTGGAAGGCTTCTTTGCTCTTGATTATTTTGAAAAATCATACAGTCATTAATTCCTTATTCTTAGCCTCAACAGACTTGTCAATTTTCTCAATCATATGGTCTGTAAGCTCCTGAATATCCTTGGTTTGTCTACTCAGGTCATCCTCGGTGATTTCCGCATTCTTTTCCAGCTTCTTCGCTAAATCCATAGCATCCCTACGAATATTTCGAATGGCAATCTTAGCGGCCTCTCCCTTTTTCTTTACATCCTTGGTTAATTCTTTACGTCTCTCCTCGGTAAGCTCCGGAAAAACCAGACGAATCACCTGTCCGTCATTGGT
>NZ_DBHIGR010000193.1:1961-3868 GCF_057249185.1 Oribacterium sp. | reverse complement strand
CCTTTCTCATCCTTCTCTTCTTCATTTAAGCCCTTCACGGCACTGACCTGAAGATAGCCGTCATGCAGCTCTACCTTGATATCCTCTTTCTTAAAGCCCGGAAGGTCGATATCCATATCGTACTGCCCTTCCTTTTCACGAACATCCGTCTTCATTAGTCTTCCGCTGCGGTCTCCGTAAAGCTTATTCTCTACTCTGCCCAGACCTCCGAAACTCGGAAAATCAAACCAATCATCAAATAAATTCTCTCCAAAAATGCTAGGTGCTAACATATCTTTTTCCTCCTTATACTCTTTTTTTGACTTCTAATTTCTTGTCGTTTTTTCAGCAAGGGGAAGAATCTTCATCATCGTGAGAACCTTTAAAGTCCTTGCGGTCTTCTCTGTTCCTCTGCTTGATTATGATTATACTCAAGTTGTTAGCACTGTCAAGTGTCGAGTGCTAATTTAGTTGTGAAAAATTTGTGTATTTTTAGGCTTCCTTTAAGACAATAGCTTTTTTAATTCTCCGACTCCGGGAACCCGTCCGCTTACGACCAGTTTCCCGTCAAGCATGAGGGATGGAGCACTGAGTACCCCAAGCTTTACAATCTCGATTAACTCCTCTACTTTTTCAATTTTAGCATCCTTCCCTAGCTCTTTTACCGCCTCTTTTACATTTTGATATAATGTATCACATTCTTTACAGCCTGCACCGATAACCTTGATTTCCATATTCACCTCTCGTTACATTTCCTTCCAACTTTTCTTACTCTTTAATTCTTTAATTTCATGGGGCTATTCATCGTCTTTTTCCATGCTGCGTCAATGCTTCGAATCACCTTCGGTCCAACCTTCGACAAAAATACCAGCTCGGAAATCTCCTTCTCAGGGCATGGCTTATAGTCGATTAGTTCTTCCACCACATCCACCTGCATCCAGCAATTGTCCAAAAGGAAAAAACCTTTAATCCGATAACAGTCTGGTAAAACCGCTTGTAAAAATTGATGAAAACGCTCTTTGGAAACATTTTCCGCACATACCAGAGAAATGGTTTTCGGCTTGTTGTCCACTGTATTTAAGCTTTCTTCCGAATCTACCCAGCTTCCCTTTTCAAAGCCCTCTCGAATAAAACTAAGATCTGCTCTTCCATTTTCACATTGTAAAATCAGGCAATGGGGATTCACTTCCCGAATCAAAGAAAGTACTTTCTTATATTGTTCCTCGGAAATCAAATCCATCTTGTTCACGATGGCTACATCACAATGCTTTAACTGCCGATCTACCGTTTCCGTATCCTTTACCTGCTTTGGAAAATGCACGCCGTCAATCAGGCAGATTACGCCCTGAAAATCATAGACGTCCCCGGCCAGAACTTCTACGCTCTTTAAAATGTCCCGAATATTCGAAGGATCGGCAAGCCCTGAGCTTTCCACAAAAAGGTATTCCATATCGCCCTTGCTCATCTCCGCCAATGCCTCCACAAAGGAAAGTTGCAGGCAGGAACAAAAAATGGATCCTCTGTTGATTTCCTTGATGGTCAGTTCCTTCTTTTCCAGAATACTGCCGTCAATTCCGGTTTTTCCAAATTCGTTTTGAATGACTGCAAGCTTTTTATCGGAAAATTCTTCCAAGATATGCAGCAAAAGACTGGTTTTTCCCGCTCCCAAAAAACCTGTTAAAACATATAATTTTTTCTTTTCCATAAATGATCTCCTAATGAGGACAATGTAGTACAAGATATAAAAGATAGTAAAAGGTAGCACAAAATAGCGTGCACTCCGGCAATACTGCTTAGTCGAAAGAAAAGCATTCTTCTCTTAAATTATACCAGAAGCATCGCTTGTAAGGCATTAAAAATATATCCGATCAGGATAATGCCGAGGATGCATATTCCTATAAAAGTCCCCAAGAGCTTCGGCTTAATGA
>NZ_DBHIGR010000193.1:0-1861 GCF_057249185.1 Oribacterium sp. | reverse complement strand
ATAATGCCGAGGATGCATATTCCTATAAAAGTCCCCAAGAGCTTCGGCTTAATGACCTTCCTAAGCATAATCATAGAGGGAAGAGAAAGAGTGGTGACCCCCATCATAAAGGCCAGCACCGTTCCCAGCTCTGCTCCCTTTAAAAGAAGGGATTCCGCAATCGGTATCGTTCCAAAAATATCCGCATACATGGGAATCCCCACCAGAGTCGCAAGAATCACGCCGGCAGGATTTCCTTTTCCAAGTAAAGAAATAATCCAGTTCTCCGGAATCCAGTTGTGAATCAAAGAACCGATACCTACCCCTAAAAGTATATAGGGGAAAACCTTTCGAACGGTCGTTTTCACCTGCTCGGCAGCATAAGAAAGACGCTCTTTCCGGGACAAGGTAGGGAGCGCCTGTTCCACGGGTTTCAGCTGCAAAAGAATGGGTTCTATCTCATTTTCCAAGGACAAATGCTCTATCACTAAGCCACCTAGAACCGCCAGCAAGAGTCCCAATATCACATAGACAGAGGCAATCCTTAGACCGAAAATACCGGTGAGTAGTACAAGACTTCCCAAATCTACCATGGGAGAGGAAATCAAAAAGGAAAAGGATACTCCAAGAGGAATCCCGGCTGCTGTAAATCCCATAAAAATTGGAATGGAGGAACAAGAACAAAAAGGAGTAATCGTTCCCAAAAGAGCCGCTATAATATTGGCATAGATACCGTGAAAACGCCCCATAATCCGCTTTGTCCTTTCCGGCGGAAAAAAGCTCTGCACATAGGAAATGGCAAATATCAAAACGCAAAGGTAAACCGTGATTTTCACACAATCATAGAGAAAGAAATGGAGACTTCCTCCGATGCGACTATACGTAGCAATCCCCATGCGTTCCAAAGCATCTCGAAACAGTCGGCTTAGCCAGTCCATTCTCAAAATTTCCTCTTGTATAAACTGTATCATGCTGCTTTTTGCACCTCCTTTTCCTCTACCCTATACATCACTTTTGGTGTCTTCCTGCAGATTTCTCTTTCCTTCTTCCAAAAACTCCTCCAGATAAGCAAAATCTTCTTGAAATTGCTTTTCCGGACATAGTTTTCTCGCTTCCTGAATCCGTTCTGCCACTCCCTCCTTTTTTCCAAAGCAGCATAGATCCATAAACAAATCCAGAAGGGTAAAGTTCTTTTTATAGAATGCATTTTCTTTATATTTTCCAAAAAGAGCTTCACTATCTTTATAAAGAGTCTCCGCTTCCTCGTAGTCCTTTAAATAAAAATAGTTCAGGCATAGATTCAACCTTCTCACCATCTCTACAGAAGGCATTTTCTTTACCCTGGGCTCCAATTCCCTTAGAATTTCCACTGCTGTACCATATTCTTTTTTCCCTGTTAATGCCGCAGTACGATTCAGCTCCGCAATAGCCCTAAGATGCTTGGATTTCACCTTGTCTCGAATGGCTGTTATTTTTTCCAAATATTCCTCATACTTTGCTTCGCCGAGTAAGGGCATTAGGGCGTTAATTTTCCTTCCATAAAATAAATTATAGGAGATATTTATGATAACACTGATTAACACGAATGCTATTGAAGAAAAAACATCAAGTCGAATCATTTCTTCTACACTAAGCTGAAACCATAGTTTAACAAAGAGTAGAAAAAGGCCAAAAAAGACGCCCAAAATGATACTGATTTTCATGCTTTTACTGATTTTTTTCATATCTTTTCCAATCTATTCACTAAAGCCATTTCTGTCTATTCTATAGTGTGCAGTCATGCAATTATTTGATCTGCGTCCTTCTATTCTCAATACTATACTAAATAGCGACTAATCTAAAGTCTCATTTTAGATTAGTCGCCGTATAAAGTCTTGTTTTG
>NZ_DBHIGR010000192.1:0-3876 GCF_057249185.1 Oribacterium sp. | reverse complement strand
AAGCCATGTATATAGATTATATATATTTTCAAAATAACTCTAAAACTAAGTCATCTTATAATTTCTATTTGAAAGAAAATTGGGATTTGATAAATGAGTTAATCAAGGACTTACAACCGATATCTTGTTTAGATAATGATATAAACAGTGTATATATGTTATTAATGCAGTTATATGACATCTTCACAAATTGTAAAGACAAACCCCTTGAACAACTAGATATGCAACTCGAAAAAATATGTGTAGAAGCAATGAATAATATTTTTATTAATGAGAAATATGAATTGTTTCATGAATATCTAAGATATATAGAGAAATTGGGGCGGCCTGAATTTTTTACTCATCATGAAGTTTGCGACAAAATGTTTGAAAATGTATTTCAAGGAAAGTCCAAGGTATTTATTCAGATGCCTGATTTAAGAGAACGTGAGTTTAGTGAATATGACAAATATACTGATAATCAGAAATCAATACTCTTGCAATGCTCTTTATTAACTTTACCGATGCTTCATTATGATCGGATGATGCTAAGTGCAATACCGAACAATAGAGACGATTATGGCTATAGACCATATTTTTTCAGCTTTATTGCGGAGATAAATAGAAATGAATTTCAAAGATTACAAGATATTCAAAATCAAATAAGTAGC
Source organism: Oribacterium sp. (assembly GCF_057249185.1). Taxonomy (NCBI): domain Bacteria; kingdom Bacillati; phylum Bacillota; class Clostridia; order Lachnospirales; family Lachnospiraceae; genus Oribacterium; species Oribacterium sp. Next base: position 3,226 of record NZ_DBHIGR010000192.1, on the reverse strand, counting down.
AATAATAAAGTTAAAGACGAAGATTCATATTTTTGGACGGAATGCACATTTGTTCCGGATGAGCGTTTTGATTCTAATTCAGGTTATAGTCGAAATAACAGCCTGAATAATCTCTCATACTATGATACAGGTGATAGCCTACATTTTAGATTGAATGGCTATGTCATTCAAAGTATCATCCAAGATTCTACATTAGATAAGCAGGTTAATCAAAATGCCAGACCAGTAAAAACAATTAAAAAACCCCTTTATATACTTTCCGGAACAGGAATTTCACTAGATGACATTAAATTAATTGTAGATACTTATGAAATACCAAAGGCTTGTGAGAAAGATGATAAATTTAACTGGCTCATAAAAGATAAAATTGGGAACAGAATGGTATCATATGTTGATGTATATAGGATTGGAAATGGAAATTGTGTTTTTGTGAAGATAGAGGATAATGATGAAGGATTCTTTTATGATATAGGGTTTAATTGTAAGCAAAGACTTAGAGAGATTGAAGATGGAAGAACAGATAATTATTTCCAAATAATACAAGAGATTGTCAAAAACAAACCATCATTTTTTATACTATCACATTGGGACTTGGATCATATTCTCGGGATATCAGCAGCTAATGAAAATTATTTTACCGTAGATTGGTTTGCTCCAGATTGCTATGATGCCTGTATAGAGGCAAAACGATTAGCAAAGTACCTTGATGTGAAAAACCATTTATTTAGAGTTAAGAGAAAGGATAGTTTAAAAAATGGGCGATTGATAGGTGCACCCATCAAAATTAAAAATAGTAAAAACCAAATAATAGGTCAGTATAAGTTGTATATGGGTGAAAAGAGTGGCTGTGATAGTAGCTATTCTAATTGCGAAGGAATAGTTATTGAATACACTGACTTTAAGAGTGGCGAGGAAAAAGTATTTTTGATGATGGGAGATGTAAATTATGCATCTTTTGATAAAGCACGTGTAAATGCAGGAGAACCTAAGATTGCAGATAGTCAAATAGATTATTTAATTGTTCCGCATCATGGTTCACAACATACTGCTTATAAAAGCTTAATAAAAAATAAAGCTATTCATAAGGGGAAGTTAGCTGTAATATGCTGTACTAATGATTATAAAATAAATCGCCCGAACAAAGACCATTTGAAGAAATTAAAAAAACGATTTAAGGTTGTCACAACTGAGAAGGCTAAAAAAAGTATTAGAATTCCTCGTTAGGTTTATTCTGCTCAGATTGAAACTAGTTTAGACACGGCAACTGCTGCTAGCTATAATGTGATATAAGAGTAGATGGGAATGGATAATCAGGGAAGAGAAGAACAAATTACAGAAGAAAAGATTATGGAAGAAAAATTAACGGAAGAGAACATCATAGAAGAAAAAACTAAAGAAGAGTGCTCCTCAGAACAGCGCTCTACGGAAGAGGAATCCGTAGAAGAGGGAAGCATTGAAGAGGATTCTATAGATGTAGAAACGCCTAAAGCTAAGAGCATAGAAGAAGCGAGTCCGGAAAAGCCCAAGAAGGATTTTCCCTATGCCAAGGTATTTTCGCTGGCTATGCTGGGGCTCTTGTGCTGCCTTTTTGTGCTGGGAGTGCTTCTCCCCTTAAGACCGAGATATTCCGATGCGGAAAAAAGAGAACTGAAGAAGTTTCCGGCATTTTCCTTGCAGGGACTTTTTGTGGGAAGCTATTTCCAGGACATCACATCCTGGTATCAGGACAGTTATCCGGGAAAAGAGGAGTGGATGCTTTTGGCTTCGAAAACCAAGGCTTTCTATGGCTTGCAGGGAGAGCAGATTTACGGAGCCGCCGAGCAGGTCAAAGAAGAAATTCCCACAGGGGAAGGCGCTTTGGCAGAGACCTTCGCTTTAAAGAAGGATGGGGAAGGCGAACAGGACGGAGTAGCAGAGAAAAAGGAATCCGATGGGGAAGGCCGGGAAAAGGCGGAAGCCCGGGATAAGAAAGAAGGGAAAGAGCAGACAGAAGAAGGAAAAGGAACAGGGGAAAAGCAGGGAGAGGCAGAAGCAAAGCGGAGCGCGGAAGCAAAGCAAGGCTCCGATGCAAAGCAAGGTACAACGAAGGCAAAAGAAGAAAACAGCAATTTTGAAACGGATGCGGAGGGAAATCTGCAGATTAAAAAGGCGGATAAGGCGGAAAATGTAGCCGGCGAACAGATTGGAAGTCTCTATCTGAACGGAGATTCCGCCTATGAGCTGTTTTATTTCAGCGAAAAGGCGGTTCGTGCCCACGCTTCTTTATTAAATACTGTGCAGGCCATGTTTCCCAAGGTGAAGCTTAGCGCCATGATTGTGCCCAATTCCTTTGGCGTAATCCTGGATCCGAAGGTGCAGGAAAAGCTGGCCTCCTCCGGGATGGATCAGGCCATTGCCTACAGCTATAGCCTGATGGATAAAAGAGTCAATACGGTAAATGTTTTTGATGCTCTTTCCGCACACAAAAAGGAATACATCTATTTCCGAACGGATCATCACTGGACACAGCTTGGAGCATATTACGGCTATCAGGAATATTGCAAAAGTATGGGCTACAGCACCAAGCCTTTGTCTGACTATCAAAAGCTGGATTTCCCGGAATTTTACGGAACCTTTTACTTTTTTATGAATCGTCCGGAAAGTTTAAAGGGGCATCCCGATCAGGTGACAGCTTATCAGGGGAGCATGAATACCATGCAATATACCGACAGCAAGGGAAATCTTCAGGAAGGCAAGTTGATTAATGATGCCAGTCAAATGCTTCCCGGAAATAAATACAACTGCTTTATGCTGGGAGATCATGGCTATGTGGAAATCCATAATGAAGGGGCTCCTCGAAAGAAGAGCATTTTGGTCTTGAAGGATTCCTATGGAAATGCTTTTGTGCCTCTTTTGGCACAGGATTACCGGGACGTTTATGTGGTGGACTACCGGCATTATCAGGGAAATGCTTCCTCCCTGATCAGGGAAAAAGGCATTGAAGAAATTTTATTCCTGAATAACATTATGGGAATCGGAGAAAGTCTCTCTCAGAAAATGCTGGCGGTATTTCAGTAGGTATAGAGCTTGTACGAAGATAGTTTCGAAGCCGGCGCCGGAGATATTTAGAAGCCGGTGCTAGAGGAAGTTTGAAGCCGGTGCTGGAGACCTTTTGAAGCCGGTACAGGAAATAATAGAGTAAAGATTTTGTCAGTTGATAAAGAAATAAAAAGAGAGTAATCATAAA
>NZ_DBHIGR010000191.1:0-3916 GCF_057249185.1 Oribacterium sp. | reverse complement strand
TCAAATCTTCCTATCCCGGGTGTAAATCCGGGATATTTTGGAGATTTATTTAAGAGCATGGCCGGAAACGATGCTTTCGGTTGGTTTAATACCATGACCGGAGGATCCTTCGAGCAGCTCAGTATTTTTGCATTATCCATTACCCCCTATATCACTTCCTCCATTATTATCCAGCTTTTAACCGTGGCGATTCCCGCCCTGGAAGAAATGCAGAAGGATGGAGAAGAGGGAAGAAAGAAGCTGACAGAATACACCAGATACGTGACCATCGGTTTAGCACTTTTAGAGTCTACAGCTATGGCAGTAGGATTTGGCGGTTCCGGACTTCTGATTGGATATGCAGAGGGTTCAGTCTTTCGTAAGATTGCCGGCGTAGTGATTTGCGTAGTAGCAATGACAGCCGGATCTGCACTTCTGATGTGGATTGGAGAAAGAATTACGGACAAGGGAGTGGGAAATGGTATTTCTCTGGTTCTTTTGTTCAATATCTTATCCTCGGTTCCACAGGATTTTCTCACACTTTATGAGAGATTTATTATGGGAAATAACACTGCGAAGATGGTTGTAGCGGCTATTATCATTGCTGCGGCAATCTTCTGTATGGTGGCGTTTACCGTAGTTCTGCAGGATGCAGAAAGAAGAATCCCGGTGCAGTATAGTAGAAGAGTACAGGGAAGAGGACTTGTTGGCGGACAGCAGTCTCAGATTCCTTTAAAGGTGAATACGGCAAGCGTTATGCCGGTAATCTTTGCTTCCTCCTTAATGACCATGCCGGTAGTTATCGGACAGATTATAAGGGTGGATCAAAGCTCTATTGTAGGACAAATTATCATGGGATTAAATTCCGGTTCTTGGGCAAACCCCAATGCTCCGATTTATTCCTTAGGTTTAGTTCTCTACATTGCCCTACTGTATTTCTTTGCTTACTTCTATACTTCTATTTCCTTTAATCCCTTGGAAGTAGCAAACAATATGAAGAAGCAGGGTGGTTTTATTCCCGGAATCAGACCGGGAAAGCCGACCAGTGATTATCTGGAAGGTATTCTTCGATATATCATCTTTATCGGAGCCACCGGACTGGCTATTATTGCATTAGTTCCCATTATCATTTCAGGCGTATTTAACGTCAGCAGAATTTCCTTCTCCGGAACTTCCTTAATCATCATCGTAGGTGTTGTTTTGGAAACCTTGAAGGCCATCGATTCTCAAATGGTAATTAGAAACTACAAAGGATTTTTAGACAACTAATCTATAGCCTCCTTAGTTTACTAAGGAGGCTCATAGTGGTTTATCCCATCATGAAAGAGGCCCATATTGAAGATTATCATGTTAGGAGCGCCTGGTGCGGGAAAAGGAAGCCAGGCAAGTCGTATTTCTAAGGTTTACGGTTTACCCCATATTTCCACCGGAGATATTTTCCGGGCTAATCTTAAAGGGGAAACAGAGCTTGGTTTAAAAGCAAAGACATATATGGATCATGGGGAGCTGGTTCCCGATGAAATCACCATTGCGATGCTTCTGAACCGTTTGGAAGAAAAGGATTGTGAGAAGGGCTATATCCTGGACGGATTCCCCAGAACCATTCCTCAGGCTGAAGCTTTAGAAAATGCTCTGGCTCCAAAAGGAGAAAAGATTGATCTTGCATTGGACGTTGAAGTACCGGATGATGTGATTATTCACAGAATGGCCGGCCGTAGAACCTGTCCCCATTGTGGCGCGATTTTCCATTTGGAAACCTTAAAGCCGAAAAAAGAGGGGGTTTGCGACAACTGCGGTGAGCATCTTGTGCAGAGAAAAGATGATGAAGAGAATACGGTGAAAAATCGTTTGAAGGTTTATCATCAGAGTACCGAACCATTGATTTCCTTCTATAAGAAAGAGGGAATTCTGGAAGAGATTGACGGAACAAAAGATTTAGAAACGGTATTTGCAAGGGTAAAGGAAATCTTGAGCCAAGTGGAAAGGAAAATCCATGATTGAGATTAAGTCCAAAAGAGAAATTGAACTGATGCGGGAAGCAGGCAAGGTTCTTGCAGAAGTACATGAGAAAGTAGGAGAGGCGGTAGCCCCGGGAAAGAGCACCTACGAACTGGATAAGTACGCAGAGGAGCTCATCCGAAAAGCAAAATGTACTCCCAGCTTTCTTCATCTCTATGACTTTCCGGCAGCTTGTTGCGTATCCGTGAATGAGGAGTTGATTCACGGAATACCGGAGAAGACAAGGATTTTAAAAGAGGGAGACATCGTTTCCTTCGATATCGGAGTAAATTACAAGGGCTATCACAGCGATGCCGCAAGAACTTGGGCGGTGGGAGAAATCGCTCCCAATGCAAAAAGACTGGTGGAAACTTGTAAAGAATCCTTTTTCCGAGGAATCGAAAATGCGGTTCCCGGAAATCATCTAAATGATATTTGCGGAAGTATCGGAGATTATGTTGAAGCTCATGGCTACGGCGTAGTTACCCAGTATGTGGGACACGGCATCGGCCATCAGGTACACATGGATCCGGAAGTACCCAACTATCGTATGAAGAAGAAAGGCCCGAAGCTACAGGCAGGGATGACTCTGGCCATAGAGCCCATGATTACGGAAGGAAATCCTGCGGTCAGGGTTTTATCCAATGATTGGACGGTGGTTCCCTTGGACGGTAAGCTTACGGCACATTATGAAAATACAATTTTAATCACAGACAACGGACCGGAAATCCTAAGTCTATCGAAAGGATGAATTGAGTATGTCGAAATCAGATGTAATCGAAATTACAGGTAAGGTAATCGAGAAGTTACCAAATGCCATGTTTCAGGTTGAACTGGAAAACGGGCATCAGGTATTGGCTCATATTTCCGGAAAATTAAGAATGAACTACATTCGTATTTTACCGGGAGATAAGGTGACTATTGAGCTTTCTCCCTATGACTTATCAAAGGGAAGAATTATCTGGAGAGATAAGTAGGGTTTCGCTTTACATTTCAAGACTGTTTTGCTAGAATGATACGGCAACTCTGTTCAAATTCGTAAAGGAAAGGGGAATTTTACTTATGAAAGTAAGATCATCAGTAAAACCTATCTGCGAAAAATGCAAAGTAATCAAGCGAAAGGGCTCCATCAGAATTATCTGTGAAAACCCTAAGCATAAGCAGAGACAAGGTTAATTAACAGGAGGAAATCAAAGATGGCTCGTATTGCAGGTGTAGATTTACCTAGAGAGAAGCGAATCGAAATCGGTTTGACTTACATCTACGGAATCGGAAGACCCTCAGCAGACAAGATCCTTGCAGAAACCGGCGTGAATCCGGACACAAGAGTAAAGGATTTAACTGACGATGAGGTAAAGACTCTGGCGACCTATATTGCAGAGCACCAGATGGTAGAAGGTGACCTTCGTAGAGAGATCGCTTTAAACATCAAGCGTTTGCAGGAAATTGGTTGCTACAGAGGAATCCGTCACAGAAAGGGACTTCCCGTAAGAGGTCAGAAGACTAAGACCAATGCAAGAACCCGTAAGGGACCAAGAAAGACCGTTGCTAACAAGAAGAAGTAAGGTCTAAAAAGTAACTAAGAGGATCTTCATGTTTTAATTACAGGAAGAAATGAAAAAGGAAAGTAGGTTAGTTTAACTATGGCTAAGTCAACTGGTAAGAGAGTGACAAAAAAGCGCGTAAAGAAAAACGTTGAACGCGGACAGGCACATATCCAATCATCTTTCAATAACACAATCGTTACTTTGACAGATGCACAGGGAAATGCTCTTTCTTGGGCAAGTGCCGGCGGTCTGGGATTTAGAGGTTCAAGAAAATCTACTCCATATGCAGCGCAGATGGCTGCTGAGACTGCTGTAAAGGCAGCTTTGGTACACGGCTTAAAGTATGTGGATGTAATGGTTAAAGGACCGGGATCCGGAAGAGAAGCAGCAAT
>NZ_DBHIGR010000190.1:0-3944 GCF_057249185.1 Oribacterium sp. | reverse complement strand
CGAATCTCTTACTCCACCGCCTTTACAATTTCCAAAATCTCCTCTTCCGTCATAGGATTCTCCTGTGCTTTTACCGCATAGCTGAAGCCATTTTCTTCCCATAATGCTAAAGAGCATGTTCCGGCTTCACCCTTTAACTTGACTTTCCTTCCTTCGAAATCTACTTCTCGGATGTCCGGATACTCCGTAAAATCTCCACTGATATCCCCTTCAGCTCTTGCTTTTCGGATGGAGTATCCTACTGCAAAGGGCTCTTCCTTAGAATAAGCCACTTCAATCATATCCTCTCCGATTACGCTGATGGTTTTTTCGGTATAAGGAGCTTTTCCCTCCGGAATACTCATGGTAAAACCGGTAAGCTCTGTAGCCTGCTGCATTGACTCAACTTCTTCTACGCTCCGTCCCTTGGCGGTTATACCGGCAGAGTTTTCTTTCAGCTCTCCATTCTCCGCTGCAAATTCTTCCGCTTTATCCTGTGCTCCACCGGAGTTCTCCCCTTGTGCTCCCTCCAGCATTACAGAGCTTGGTTTGGCTGCTCTGGGAGCAAAAAACATGAATACTCCGATATAGCAAACAAAGCAGGCAGCGGCTATGGAAGCAGTAAATCCTAAAACCCGAGGAAGGGTAATAAATTTCCTCTTCTTAGCTTCCTGCATTTTGATAATCTTTTTTTCTTTTTCTATGCTTTCTTTTTCTACGCTATCTTCTTGCCTTTCTCTTACCGGGTCCTGTTCATCCTTCTTTTGGTAAAATGCCTCCGCTTCCAGAATATATTGGTCACTTACCTCTGTCATTCCCCGAAGCAGTCGCTTGCTGTCCTCTTTCATAAACGATATCCCTCCTGCTCTAAGAAAAGCTTAAGCTGCTCCCGTGTGCGGCTTAAACTCATTTTCACCTTACTAAGACCGAAGCCGGATTCCTCCGCAATTTCCGATACGGAATCCATAAACCAATATCTTCTCATAAAAATATTTCTGCTCTCCGGCTTCAATGTATGCAAAAAAGAGTCCATTAGTTCCGACAGCTCATTACCCTCTCCCGGAATCGGTGCTTTATCCGGAAGGACTTCCGACAGCTCTTCCAGCACCACAGGAACTTCTCCTCCCCCACGCTTTTCCGCATGTAAACTGTCATAGCGGTCTAAAGAAAGATTCCGAACGATTTTCGACAAAAAAGCCGGCAGATTCTCCGGCTGTTTCGGTGGAATGGCATTCCAGGTTTTTAAGTAAGTGTCATTCTCACACTCCTCCGCATCCGCCATGATTTTTAAAATCCCATAGGAAATGGAAAGAAGCAATCGGCTGTATTTATTTTTGGTTTCTAAAATCGCAGTCTCCGCCCTTTGAAAATACAGAGCGATAATCTTTTGGTCTTCCATATCCCTAAATCCTTACCTTTATCTTCGTCTAATAATCCAGCGCATTACCCAGGTTAAAATCACCCAGACCAGAGCGCTGACAATGCATATCATAATCCATGCCCTTTGTTCATTCATAAACGGCAGGGGAACATTCATGCCGAAGAATCCGGTGATAACCGCCAACACACTGAGTAAAATTTCAAAAATGGTTAAGGTACTCAGGTTGTTATTTAAGTCATTATTCAAAACATTGTTGTAAGAATCTAAAAGCTGACGGGCAACAGTGGAAAGTAAATCCGTCATGGAAACCAGCTGTCTGGCCTCCACCATGGCATCATCGAAATGTGCCGACTCTTCTTCGTTGAAGCTACGATAAATGGCGTGGGCCTGGATATGTTCCAGCAAAAGACGATTTTGCGTTGCAGCAGATCGTAAATAAATCATGCCCACCTCCAAGTCGGAAAGAGCATAAAGATTTTTCTTCGTGGTTTTTTGCCGAAGCAAATGATTTATCTCATCCTTCTGCTTATCCAAGCGTTCAATAATCGGATAATAGGCATTGGAAATCATCTCCAGTGTTGCAAAAAGGAGTGTATAAATCGATAGATTCTCTTTTCCATCCACATAATCGCACATCTTCTGAATGATATACACATTGTCCTCATTACTAATGGTCACCAGTCGATTTTTTTGCACAATAAAAGTAAGAGGAACCGTCTCATAATATTCCTTATCCTTTTCCAGATCCAAAACACTGTAAATAAAGGTAACGGTTCCGTCCTCCCGATCATAATCCATGTGGGCATGCTCATTTTCATCCAAAGCATACTCCAGCGTTTTCGGATCAATATCATATTCCTCGTATACTTTGGAATGCTTTGTAATTTCATCCGAGTTAATATTAATCCATGTATTATCGTTGCTTAGCTTTTTTGTAACAAGCATATTTTCCCCTATTTCTACTCTAAAAATCAGGAATTCTATTTGTCCTTCTTCACGCTTTACGGCTTGCTTAATTTTTCCCGACTTTTCCTATCCGCTGTCTGGGATAAGACAAAAACATTTTTATACCTCCCTATTATACGCCAAAATCCACATCTTCTGTAGACAAAATTTCCGCCTTGCCTTAGCTCCCTTCTCCTATCAAGACGGAGAACAGAAAGGAAAGGTCACAATCATGAATTTATTTTTTTACACAGGAAAAGCAAGCCACCGTTTCAACCCTCTCCACGGAAAGCTCTGTGTAGCTTTCCATAAGCCGCTTTCTTAAACTTTCTTCCGTCTCAAAGGGTGGTGTAAACAGACCTTTTGGAACATAAATATGCTTGGCAAACCAGTCGGCTCTTTTTACGCCTCCTTCCACATAAAAACAACCGCAAAAAATCCCTCCCGGTTTCAATACACGAAATACCTCCTGATAAGCCGCTTCCTTGTCCGGAAAAACATGGAAACCGTTCATGGATAAAACGATATCAAAGCTTTCCGCCTGAAAAGGAAGAGCTCCCACATCTCCCTGTTGAAAATGAATATTCTCTATCCCCAGTAATGTCGCCCTCTCCTTTGCCGGCTCCATCATTTCCGGCGCATAGTCCATACAGACAATCTCTGCATTAGGAAGCCCCTTATATAAGGGAAGAGTCATGATTCCCGTACCCACAGGAATTTCCAAAAGCCTTCCGGAAAAGTCCTTAGGAATGAAGGATAAGACCTTATTCCGATAATAAAGATTTTTCTCCTTATCCATGTTCCATACTAAACGGCATAATAACTTTCCTGCAAAATTTCCATAGGTCATCATTCCGTCATAAAAGCCGGTATGATTGCCCACGGATTGATAGGCATTTTGAATTTCTTCCTTTCGACTCATCTTCTCCTCCTTCCATGGAAAATTAAAATGAACTTAAGATTCCTTCACCAGCTTTCCTGTCATCCTGTCAATCGTCATGCAAAGCATATTAACTCTTGCACCGGCCTTTTCAATTTCTTTCTCGATAGACTCCTTCGTCGGGTAGAATTTTTCCGCCAGTTTTCTGCATTGTTCTATCACCTTCTCCTGATTCTCTACAGCTTCCACCCTTCCAAGGCAAAGTACGGAACGAATATACCAAGGCCATTCTCCTTCTTTTTTAAATCCGGAGTCCATGATGTTGAAGCAAACCTTATTGTTTTTAGCTAGCAGATCCAATTTCAATCCTTCTTTCGCACCGTGAAAATAGAGCTTTCCGTCTTCCTCATCATAAAACTGGTTTAGGGGAATAGCGTAGGGATAATCATTTTCCCCATGAAAAGCCATGACTCCTCTGGGGGCTTCCCGTAAAACTTGAATACACTCTTCTTTAGAAATTTCCTGCTTAAACCGCCTCATTGTTTTAAATTCTTCCATTGTTTCTCCATTTCTCTCAAAACTCTTTTCTTAAACTTCACTTGTTCTTGCCTAATAAGAAAGCAAAGATTACTATAAGAACATTATACCGTAATTCATATAACTTGTTTTTATGAAAATGAAGAAATCTCTCTATTCTCTCCCACGAAAGACTAACTATTAATAGTCAAGCATAAGATTAAGATTTTTAGAATAAAATAC
>NZ_DBHIGR010000189.1:0-3958 GCF_057249185.1 Oribacterium sp. | reverse complement strand
CCCACCCGAAGACTCACAAAGAAGCCAAGAGCCAGGGTAAGGAGGGGCACAAGAAAAGCCTGGGCACTGTCCGGAATCATGTGGGCCACTGCCTGATGGGTTTTCTCTGCGTTACTGTCGATGGTTTTCCGAATATAGCCGGAAGAATGCAGGTCATAAAAACGAAATGAAGCGGATGCTAAGCCCTCAATCCCTTTCTTCCGGAGATTTGTCTCCAGGCGGAAGGCAAAGATGTGGGACAAGACGCCGGAAAAGAGATAGCAAAGTCCTGCCAGGGTAAGGGCAAGAACAATTTTCAGACTCAAGATGTAGCTCTGCCCTTCGTCTCGGAAAAGGATCAGGTTTTCCAGAAAGAAGTAGAGGAGCATATAGGCGTAGACCAGAATCACTCCGGAAAGAAGGGAAGTCAGGATAGAAAGGATTCCCGGCACGATTTTTTCCGGAACGTAGTGAAATACTTTTTTGTAAACGTTCATGGGTGCCTCCTAAAGATTGTTAGTAGAACTATTAGTAAATACTATAGGCAGATGCTATTAGTAGAAACTATTAGTAGAAACTATATAAAATTATTAAATGATATGAAAATGCTCGTTATTATGATACATTAGTTAGCGCTAACTAACAAGAGAAGAATGATTTTTTGTATACTGCTTTTTTATAAACAATTTTTATAGAAGAATGAGAGATTTTTATGGAAAGACATTTTATAGAAAGACATTTTTTGGAGAAAGATTTTAGGACGCTATCATTTTTATATCTTTGGGATATATCATTTGCTCCATCATTTCTATACGATATTCTTGCCTCTTCTCCATCTTCCATGGTAAAGTAGAGCGGAAAAAAGGCAGGATGCAGAAAGGACGATGGAGATGCAGGATTATCAAAAAGAGTATCAGCGCTGGATGGCAGCGGAGTTAGAGGACTTTGATTTAAAGAGAGAACTGCAGTGCATGGCAGGGCAGGAGGAAGAAATCAAAGAGCATTTTGCAAGAGCTTTGGAGTTCGGTACCGCGGGAATCAGAGGAACCCTGGGTGCAGGAACCAACAGAATGAATCTTTTTGTGGTGCGTCAGGCTACAGAAGGATTGGCCAGATACATCTTAGAGGAGAAGCTGGAAAAGCTGGTAGCTATCAGCTACGACTCCCGTTTGAAGGGTTGGACCTTTGCCAAGGAAGCGGCGAAGGTTTTGGCGGCAAATGGCATTACCGTTCGGATGTATGATGCCTTGATGCCGGTGCCGGCCCTGTCCTTTGCCACCAGATACTATCATTGCAGTGCGGGTATTATGCTGACTGCCTCCCACAATCCGGCGGAGTACAATGGCTATAAGGCCTACGGCAGTGACGGATGCCAGATGACCGACGAAGCAGCAGGAAAGGTTTATAAAAAGATTCAGGAAACCGATGTACTTACCGGCTATAAGACCATGGAATTTGCCAAGGCGGTGGATGAAGGGCTGATTCGCTTTGTAGGAGAGGATTGTAAGGAAGCCTTCTATAAATCCGTTCTTTCTCAGCAGGTGCATCCCGGACTTTGCAAGGATGCAGGATTGACCTTGGTCTACTCTCCCTTGAATGGTACCGGTTTAGAGCCGGTAACCCGCATTTTCAAGGAAATGGGTATCGAGGACGTGAGCATTGTGCCGGAGCAGGAGTATCCTAACGGCTATTTCACCACCTGCCCCTACCCAAATCCGGAGATTTTTGCAGCATTGGAGAAGGGATTGGCCCTTGCTAAGGAGAAAAATGCAGACCTGATGTTGGCAACAGACCCGGATGCGGACCGTGTGGGTATCGCTATGCGCTGCCAGGACGGAAGCTATGAATTGGTATCCGGAAATGAGATGGGAGTTTTGCTTTTAGACTATATCGCAAAAGGTCGTAAGGAGGAGGGAACCCTTCCGGAAAGACCGGTGGCGGTAAAGTCCATTGTCAGCACTCCTCTTGCGGATAAGGTGGCAGAGTACTACGGCATTGAGCTTCGCCACACCCTTACAGGATTTAAGTGGATTGGAGAGCAGATTAAGCTTTTGGAGGAAAAGGGAGAGGAAAATCGCTTCATTTTCGGTTTCGAAGAAAGCTATGGCTACCTGTCCGGAACCGCTGTGCGGGACAAGGACGCGGTGGTGGCTTCCATGCTGATTTGTGAGATGGCGGCATACTACCGGAAAAACGGCTCCTCCATTAAGGAGCGTTTGGAGCAGATTTATGCGCAACATGGATACTACTTGAACTCTGTGGACAGCTTCTCCTTCCCGGGACTTTCCGGCATGGATAAGATGCAGGGTATTATGGATTCCTTAAGAAAGGACAGCCCTAAGGATTTTGCCGGCAGCAAGGTAAAGGAATGTGTGGATTATCTGGATACAGAGAAGACAGGGCTTCCTAAGGCAAATGTTTTGATTTACCATTTGGAGGACGGCTCCAGCATTATTGTGCGCCCCTCCGGAACAGAGCCGAAGATTAAGGCTTACTACACCACCTTAGGAAAGAATAAGGAAGAGGCTCAGGCGGTAAAAGAGAAGTATGCCAAGGCGGTAGCACCGATTTTTGCATAAAGGATAGGGCATTACACGGGTTTGCGAGGGCTTAGACTGTCCTCGTCCAATTATTGAATTGTTTCGGCACTATCCGGACCAAAGAGGGCATGGATACAGTAGTGTTCTGGATTTTTGCAGTAAAAGAAAGGACAGTATGATAGGGGAGAGAGTTGAGGAATTGGACCGATATAAGGGCTTTTTAATCTTCCTTGTGGTGCTTGGACATTTTCTCCTGCCTGTAAAGGATAGCGGCATGGCATTATTTTCTCGGAGCTTTTACGGGATATACAGCTTTCACATGCCTGCCTTTATCTTCCTGTCCGGATATTTTTTTCAACAAAGCTTTGTAAAGAGGGGAAGAAAGGCTTCCTCTCTTTTTTCGAATCTACTGTATTATTGTATCTGCTATTTTTTCTTAAAAACCTTGCTCTATCCCTTTGATGTATTTTGCTACGGGGGGCAGGGAAGCTTCCCGGATTATCTCCATGAATCCTCTACCCCTTGGTATCTTTTGGGGCTTTTCTTTTGGCAGCTAGCCTGTCTGCCGCTTTGCTTTTTTAAACGAAATAGAGTTTATATCGGAAAGGGGGGAAATCCGGAGGATAGGGGAGAAAAATACTACCTTCTCCTTCTGATTTTCCTTTCTTTGTTCGCAGGATATTTGGATCAAAATAGGAGATTTGTGGATTTCTTGGCCTTGGATCGGGTCTTTGGTTTTGCTCCCTTTTTCTATTTCGGGATGCTCCTTTCCCAATCCTCATTTTCCTGGAAGAAAAGAAGAGACGGCCTTGCTCTCTTTGGGGGAGTTTTCCTGCTTCTTTTTCTCCTGTTTTTCACCGGTTTAAAAAACTATACCCGAATTTTCTATGGAGTATGGTACAGAAGGGTCAGTAAAGAGGAGATTCTTCCCTTTTTTCAAAGCTTTCCCATCCTGCTTCGCATTTTCTATATTCCTTTTGCTTTGGGAATTTCCTATTTTTTCTATTGGATTCTCTCTTTTTGGGGAAAGTATCCTTTACACAAGAAAATCTTAGGAAGGAAGTCGAGCATTGTCGGCGCTTTGGGTCGGAAGCTTGGTCTTACCGGAGCTTGGGGAGACAAATTTGGACTTACTGAAGTTTTGGAAAATTTGAAGAGGAAGCTTTCTCTTTGGGGAAAATATTCTTTGGTGATTTATCTTTTTCATCGCCCTTTCCGGGACTTGTTCCTAAAGATGGGAGGCTACAGCTATTTCCTACATTATGAGAGAGCTTTGCCGGTTCAGCTTCTTTTCTTCCTATTCCTAGTAGGTTTTTCTGTGGCAGTTTGCGTTCTTTTGGGAAGGAAATCCCTTTACTGGCTTTGCAGGAAGCGATGGTAAAATGCAGAGTCTGGGTAAGCCGGATTTTTCGTTCTATGTCTTAGAAGGTATATTTCAG
>NZ_DBHIGR010000188.1:0-3961 GCF_057249185.1 Oribacterium sp. | reverse complement strand
ATGCAGAAAGCGATGATTATGGCATTCTTTTTACAGAGTGTTGCCTATGCCATTTTCTTCTTCTTTACCCCCCATGTTCCCATGATTATTGTGGGTATCGTAATTAACATGTGCTCCATGGCTTTTATGAACAACAACTTAACAGCCATTGTAGGTATGCTTTACTCCAATAAAGAGCATGCCCGAAAGGATGCAGCCTACGGTATCTTCTACATGGCGGTAAATATCGGAAGCTTCTTTGGACCGATTTTCGGAGGACTTCTTACAGACCACTGGATGGCTGTGAAGGATGCAGAGGGTAATATCGTTAGATACGGATACAAGTATGCTTACCTGATGGTTGCCATCGGTATGTTTATCGTATTCCTGATCTTCCTTGTTTTAATTCCGAAGTGGTTAGGAGAGGTAGGAAAGCACCCCGCAAATGCAAAGGGCGCTAACAAAGAAGAGAAGCAGAAGGTAGAATTCAAGTTTAGTCCGGTGGAGAAAACACGTTTGGTGGGTATGGGTATTATTTTCATCCTGGTAACCGTATACTGGACAGTGTACTTCCAGACTTCTTATACCATCAATACCCTGGCAAATGATTATGTTAACCTTAATGTAGGCGGCTTCCATGTGCCTGTGGTTTGGTTGATTTCCTTTAACGGAATTTTATGTATTATTCTTGCTCCGCTTCTTGGAAATCTTTGGATGACTCTTTCTCAGAAGAAGATGGATCCTCCTGTAAGCTTAAAGATGGCTGTGGGAATGATTATTACCGGTCTTGCTTTCTATATCATTTTACTCGGTTTCAATACCTTACATGGTGTATTGGATAAGACGGTAAAGATGGATCTTTGGTATATGCTTCTTGCTTATGCCATTTTAACGGTAGGAGAACTCTTGGTATCTCCTGTAGGTATGGCTTTGTTTAACAAGCTGACTCCGGAGCGTTTCTCCTCCCTGGCTATGAGTGTATGGTATTTAACCTATACCTTCTCCGGTATTGCTTCCGGATATCTGGTAGCGGTAGCTAAGGATTGGGGATATGGAAAGATTCTGAATATCTTAGGTGCAGCCCTTATCATCAGCGGTGTAGTTATGTTGGTGATTATGCCCTTTATTGAGAAGCTGATTGCTGTAGACAAGTTAAGCACAGAAGAAGCAGCAACAGAGACAGCAGAATAGCTTTAAAAATGACTCTTTTCATCTCTCAGTGAACTGTCATAAAATCAAGCATAAAGCTTTATAAGGAAAGTAACCCTAATTAATACGAATCTCCGATATTTCAAAGACTTCTATGAGTCAGGAAATATCGGAGATTTTTTCGTACAAACGTTTGCATAAAAAGAAAGAATATGCTATACTTTTATAAATTTTAAATTCTAAGAAAAGAGGCCAGGATGGGAAGACCAAGAAAAGTACCAAGCAAAGATAATTTAACAGAGAAGCAATTAGCGATTTACAACTACATTAAAGAATGTGTTCAGATTAGAAACTATCCGCCTTCTGTTAGAGATATTTGCACAGAGGTCGGTTTAAAGTCCACTTCCAGCGTTTTTAGTTACTTAAATGACTTGGAGCAGGCCGGACTGATCCGTAAGGATCCATCCCATCCCAGAGCCATTGAAATCTTGGACAAAAGCCATAGCCATAGTGGAAAAGCCTCTAAAAGCAGTAAAACAAAGGAGTTTTCTCCCGTACATAGCTCACCTGTTGAAGAAAGTATGAAGGAAATGGTGTCCGTACCGGTAATCGGTACCGTAGCCGCAGGTACACCTATTTTTGCCGAAGAGAATGTTAGCGACCATTTTCCCCTGCCTACAGAGATTTTACCGAATCAGGAGACCTTTATTCTGAAGGTAAAGGGAGATTCCATGATTAATGTAGGTATTTTCGACGGAGACTATCTGATGGTTGCAAAGCAAAATACCTGCAGCGATGGTGAGGTTGTGGTGGCTTTGGTAGAGGATAGTGCTACCGTTAAGCGTTTCTACAAAGAAAAAGGATATATCCGCCTACAGCCGGAGAATGATACAATGGAAGATATCATTGTTAATGACTGTCAGATTCTAGGAAAGGCCATTGGGCTGATTCGTGTTGGACTATAAGCTATACGCTATAAGCTGTTTAATAGATACGTCTAAATTAATATTGTCGTTTTTTTGAGGAATAAAATGCTGGAAAAATGGTCCGAACCGGGCATCGGTCAATTTTTAAAAGAAAGCTTTTCCATCAGCTGTAAAGCCGGAGAGGAAGAATTTCAGAAACTACAGAAAGAATTCCTACAACTGAATAGCCATCTGGAAAAGCAAGGTGTGAAGCTGCGTCTGGGTAATTTAAAGGATGACAAGCAATGTTCCTGTAGCATAGAGTTATCTCTAAAGCATATGAAGAGAGATGCGGGGAAAAAACGGGAATACGGCACCCATAAGAGTATCGGGGCAGTTTATCTTTATCGTAAAGAGCATAACAGTAAAGAAACAGCCCTGTATTCCGGGCTTCCTCTGCGTTCTTATCAAAGAAGAGTGAAGAAATACAAGGAAGAAGGACGTTGGACAGAAGAAGAGAAGGCTTTTTTTTAGTCTTCTCTTTTCAATCTTACTCTGTTCTTATTCCAATTCTTATTCCAATTCTTATTCCAATTCTTATTCCTGTTCTTACTCTATTCTTACTCTGTTCTTATTCCCCTTCTTCTTTTCTGAGTCTTATCAGATTTCTGACACTACGGCGTCTTTCTTCTTCCAAAGCCGCATAATGCTTTTTGGTGGTATTTACGTCACTATGCCCCAGAACATCCGCAACCAGATAAATATCTCCGGTTTCCTGGTATAGATTGGTACCATAGCTGCTTCGTAATTTATGCGGAGTAATATGTTTAAGGGGAGTTACCTTTTGTGCATATTTCTTCACCATCAATTCCACAGTTCGCACAGACATTCTTTTATTTTGTAAAGATAGGAACAAAGCATTTTCATGTCCTGAAGCCGGTATTTTCCCCTTTCTTTCCTCCATATAAGCCCTTAAACCTTGTTCCACTTCATCGGAAAAGTAAATGGAAACTTCCTTGCCTCCCTTTCTGTGAATACGAATGGCATTGTTTTGAAAATCCACATCGGAGCAGTTTAAACCCACGCATTCCGACACACGGATTCCTGTCCCCAGCATTAACTGCATTATAGCCAGGTCCCTTACTTGATTCTTCTCATGATAGAGCTTTTCCTTTTTGCTTAAATCTTCTCCGGACTCTACCTGATCCAGAAACTGTGCAACTTCTCCCTGATCCATGCGAACAATCTCTTCCTGAGAAAGCTTTGGCAAGGAGAGAAGAGCAGTCTTATTCTCCTTAATTTGTTCTGTTTTATAAAGATAGCCAAAAAAACTTTTTAAACTGGAAATTTTTCTTTTAATGCTCTTGTTATGATTTAAAACTTCAACTTCCTCAATTTGTCCCTCTTTACCGGTCTTTTTCTTCGTTCTATATTTCAAAAATTCCATATATTCCTCTAAATCCACCAGGGATAAACGATCCAAATCCCTTGCCTCAAAGGCATAAATATCGGAACGAAGCTTTTTTTCCTCTATTAAAAATTGAAAAAAGACCTTTAAATCATAGGCATAAGCAATCTTGGTTCTAGAGGAAGTAACTTGATCGATACCGCGAAAAAAAGAAGCACAAAAGGCCGGCAAATCCTTTTGTAGCTGTCTAAGCTTTAAAGTATTCTGTTTGTCTAATTCTAAATGATATTGTAATGGCATAACTTATTCTCTCTAATAATTTTATTCACTCTAATAAGGTTTTTTCTCCATAATCAATACAGAGTAAATCGTTTTAGCTTGAATTCAAATTTGATAGATACCAAAGCCATATTCAAGCCGTTGCATCTTAGTTTTACCAGATTATAGCATAATCCCTTTTTAAAAAGCAATAACTATTCGTTAAACAAGAGTTTAGCGAATAGTTATTTATCTTTTCATC
>NZ_DBHIGR010000187.1:0-3997 GCF_057249185.1 Oribacterium sp. | reverse complement strand
AAAGTTAGCATATACTAACAAATTTAGACCCTGTTAATTTTTTATCTATTATAGATTTTGCACAAAAAGTTTATTCTTTTTTTAAACAGAAAGAAAAAGATTTTTGTGTTATACTTCATTTAAGAACCCTAAATTAGGGATGGAAGAGTCTATAGCAAGACGCAATTGCGTTTGGCAAAGGAGAAAAAATGAGCAGGTTAATAATTGTAACTGAAAATGAAGCCCAAAAAACCGTAGAAGGCCTTTACCGAGACATAGAGCGAAGAATTCAGGCGTCCCAGCCTGGTCTTTGTCCTGTTGACTTGGCAGAGGCTTTTGTTCATGTATGTCATTCCCAATCCTGTGGAAAGTGTACTCCCTGTAGAGTGGGACTTGGACAGTTGGAAGGTCTGATTGAATCCGTATTGGACGGTTCTGCGGATATGGATACTTTAAAGACCATCGAGAAAACTGCAGAAGGAATCTATAACTCTGCAGATTGCGCCATCGGATTTGAAGCGGCGAAGATGGTGCTTAGAGGAATCCGCGGTTTCTATGAGGACTATGCGGAGCATGTACAGCATGGACGTTGTTTTGCCAAGCTAAGCCAGCCGGTTCCTTGCGTATCCCTTTGTCCTGCCCATGTAGATGTTCCCGGATATGTTTCTTTGATTCATGAAGGTCGTTACGGAGATGCGGTACAGTTGATTCGAAAGGATAATCCCTTCCCTGCTGCCTGCGGTTTAATCTGCGAGCATCCCTGTGAGCTTCGTTGCAGAAGAACCATGGTGGATAAGGCGATTAATATTCGTGGACTTAAGCGCTATGCGGTAGAGCATGAGGGAGAGATTCCCGCACCGAAGATTATGGATAAGACCGGAAAGAAGATTGCTATCGTAGGTGGCGGTCCCTCCGGCTTAAGTGCTGCTTATTACCTTAGCATTATGGGACATGATGTTATGGTATATGAGCAGAGAAAGCAGCTGGGAGGAATGCTCCGTTATGGAATTCCGGCTTATAGACTTCCCAGAGAAATCCTGGATCACGAAATTGACGGTTTAAAGAAGGCCGGCTTCCAGGTTAAGACGGATGTCTCCATCGGACATGATATCAGCTTAAAGGATTTAAGAAAGCAGTATGATGCGGTTTACGTATCTATCGGTGCCCACACAGATAAGAAGCTGGGTATTCCGGGAGAAGATGCTCAGGGCGTAATTTCCGCTGTAGAGATGCTTAGAAATATTGGAGATGATGATTATCCCGATTTTAGCGGCTTGAATGTCATTGTAGTGGGCGGAGGAAACGTGGCTATGGACGTGGCGCGTTCCGCAATTCGTCTGGGAGCAAAGACCGTAAAGATTGCCTACAGAAGACGTAGAGTAGATATGACCGCTCTACCGGAAGAGGTAGAGGGCGCAATCGCAGACGGTTGCGATATCGTAGAGCTTCATTCCCCGGTTCGCATTGAGAAGGATGAGAATGGACATTGTAAGGGGCTGGTGCTTAAGCCCCAGATTATTGGAGGAGTACGTTATGGAAGACCTTCCCCCAAGGATTCTCAGGCACCTGAAGTAGAGCTTAAGGCAGATCTGGTTCTGGTAGCCATCGGTCAGGGTATCGACTTCCGTAAGTTCGAGGAATATCAGGAAATTCCTATTGAATCCGGAAGAATTCATGCCTTAGATACTTCTGCACTGAAGGATGTTGACGGCATTTTTGCAGGAGGAGACTGTGTAACCGGTCCTGCAACCGTAATTCGTGCGATTGCTGCAGGAAAGACTGCTGCGGCTAACATCGATGAGTACCTTGGCTACTGTCATGAGATTACCTCTGAAATCGAACTTCCACCGGTTCGTTTCGATGACAATGCACCTACCGGCCGGGTCAATATGAAAGAGCGTCCTGCCGATGAGCGGGTTAAGGACTTTAAGCTTATGGAGTACGGAATGACAGATGAAGAGGCTTGCCAAGAGTCGGGCAGATGTCTTCACTGTGATCACTTTGGTTATGGTATCTTTAAGGGAGGCAGAGAATGCAAATGGTAAATTGTACAATCGATGGAAAAAAAGTATGTGTTCCGGAGCATACCACCATCTTGGAAGCGGCTAA
Source organism: Oribacterium sp. (assembly GCF_057249185.1). Lineage (NCBI taxonomy): Bacteria > Bacillati > Bacillota > Clostridia > Lachnospirales > Lachnospiraceae > Oribacterium > Oribacterium sp. The sequence goes on along the minus strand of NZ_DBHIGR010000187.1, from coordinate 1,909 downwards.
GGAAATTGGCGTTTATATCCCTACCCTCTGCTACTTCAAGGGCTTAAATGAAATTGGCGCCTGCCGTGTCTGCGTTGTAGAGGTGGAAGGAGACCAGAGACTTCATGCCGCTTGTAACAGCCCTGTGCTGGAGGGAATGGTAGTGCATACCAATTCCAAAAAGGCAAGAGAAGCCAGAAAATGTAACGTAGAGCTGATTTTATCTCAGCACAATGTTACCTGCACCACCTGTGTTCGTTCCGGGAACTGTGCGTTACAGCACGTTGCCAATGACTTAAATATTATGGGAGAAAGCTTTCCTAAGGATCTGCCGAAGCAAAAGGGATCCAAAAGCTTCCCCTTGATTCGAGAATATGACAAATGTATTAAGTGTATGCGTTGTATTCAGGTCTGCGATAAGATTCAGGCTACCCATGTTTGGGATGTTATCAACAGTGGCGGAAAGAGTACGGTAGATGTTCGAGATTTCTATCGTTTGGAGGATTCCCCCTGTTCTCTTTGCGGACAGTGCATTACCCATTGTCCTGTAGGTGCTCTTAGAGAAAGAGATGATACAGATAAGGTTTTGGATGCTTTAGATGATCCGGAGACCATTGTACTGGCACAGATCGCCCCATCCATTCGTACGGCATGGGGAGAGGAATTCGGCTTGGATGCGGAAGAAGCCTCTGTGCAGAGACTGGCCAGCTGCTTAAAGGAAATGGGCTTTGACTATGTATTCGATACCGACTTTGCAGCGGATTTAACCATTATGGAGGAAGCTTCCGAGTTCTTACATAAGTTAACCCATCAGGAAGGGGACTTCCCTATGTTTACCAGCTGCTGTCCGGGTTGGGTTAGATTTATTAAGAGTCATTATCCCGAGTATATTCCGCAGGTTTCTACTTCCAAGTCTCCCCAGCAGATGTTCGGTGCTATTGCCAAGAGCTATTATGCGGATATTTTAAAGGTAAGCCCTAAGAAAATCTTCTCTGTCAGCATCATGCCTTGTCTTGCGAAAAAAGCGGAATGCTCCTATCCCAATATGACGGACAGCGAAGGCAATTTTGATGTAGATGTAGCTTTAACCACAAGAGAGGTTAATCGCTTGATTCGGGCTATGCATATTTCACCCAAGAAGATGAAGGATATAGAGCTGGATATGCCTTTAGGACTGGGCTCCGGTGCAGGTAATATTTTCGGTGCAACCGGCGGTGTTATGGAGGCGGCTTTACGTTCCGCATATTATCTGGCAACAGGAGAGAATCCGGATCCGGATGCTTTCAAGGATGTAAGAGGAATGGATGGCTGGAAGGAATCCTCCTTTGATATTGCCGGAAATAAGCTAAAGATTGCCGTAGTGAACGGATTGGCTAATGCAGATCGCCTTTTAACAGCTCTAAAGAAGGGACAGGTGCATTATGACTTTGTAGAAGTCATGGCCTGCCCGGGAGGTTGTGTAGGCGGTGGTGGCCAGCCGATTCATGATCAGAAGGAAATGGCTGCCCATCGTGCACCGGTTCTCTATAAGCAGGATCGGGAAGGAACCCTTCGTTTCAGTCATGAGAATCCTTCTATCAAGCTGGTTTACCAGGATTATCTGGAGAAACCCCTATCTGAGAGAGCGGAAGAGCTTCTGCATACCAGTCAAAAGGGCTGGCTGATGCCGGGAGAAAGTGAATAAGATATTTTTCTACCATAGAGTTTTCTATTCTATACGGAGAAGGGACTGTAAAAATCAAAATAGTTTTCTTGTTTTGATTTTTTACAGTCCCTTCTCTTTTTTTTCTCTAAAGCAGATATTGCACACCGGGCGGGGGATACTCGTTAAGATTATAAATTCATTTTTATTCATTAGTGTGAATAAAAATGATGAGTTTATGCGATATTAAAGACACAAAATAGAGTCTTTATTTGGTTGTGTCTTTTG
>NZ_DBHIGR010000186.1:0-4005 GCF_057249185.1 Oribacterium sp. | reverse complement strand
AAAGGGATAGCTGTCTTCCGATATCCGTAATCTTCTCTCCGGCAAAGCTTACGCCGCCCTGCTGCACATTTCTTCTGGCTTCTCCCTTGGATGGTGCCAAACCGCTCACAACCAAAAGGTTCAAAATGTCGATTCCCTCTGGATACTCTGCCTTCTTTAGGACGCACTTCGGGGTATTTGCAGAATTTCCGCCACCTGCAAATAAGGACTTGGCTGCTTCCTCCGCCTTCTTAGCTTCCTCCGCACCGTGTACCAGCTCTGTCAAATGGTAAGCCAGTATTTCCTTAGCTTTATTCAGCTCTGCCCCTTCCCAGGCATCCATCTTCTTGATTTCTTCCATAGGAATGAAGGTCAGGAGACGAAGACATTTTCCTACATCCGCATCATCCACATTTCGCCAATACTGGTAGAAGTCGTAGGGACTGGTCTTAGCCGCATCCAGCCAAACCGCACCGCTGGCGGTCTTTCCCATCTTCTTTCCTTCCTTATTGGTAAGCAGGGTGATGGTCATGGCATGGGCATCCTTTCCCAGCTTCTTACGAATCAGCTCTGTTCCTGCCAGCATATTGGACCACTGGTCATCTCCGCCGAACTCCATGTTACAGCCGTAGTCCTCGTAAAGACGATAGAAATCATAGCCCTGCATCAGCATATAAGAAAACTCGAAGAAGGAAAGTCCCTGAGAAAGACGGTTCACATAGCATCTGGCTCTCAGCATTTCATTTACGGAAAAATGAGGACCTACCTCTCGCAAGAACTCCATAAAGTTCATATCTCTAAGCCAGTCCGCATTGTTTACCATTAATGCCTTCCCCTCGGAGAAGTCAATGAAACGGCTCATCTGCTTCTTAAAGCAGGCACAGTTATGGTCAATCATTTCGGTGGTCATCATTTGCCGCATATCGGAACGACCAGAAGGATCTCCGATCATACCGGTTCCGCCTCCCACTAAGGCGATAGGCTTATTGCCTGCTGCCTGCAAACGCTTCATCAGGCACAGCGCCATAAAGTGCCCTACATGAAGGGAATCCGCAGTGGGGTCGAAGCCAATATAAAAGATTGCCTTTCCTTCATTGACCATTTTTCGGATTTCTTCTTCATTTGTAACCTGGGCAATCAATCCTCTCTCTTGTAATTCTTCGTAAACTCCCATACTGCTTCCTTCCTTTTCTCATCATTGACTGAGCAGGATCTGTCTTTCTTTCAAAAGAAAAATCCTGCCTGATTTTACATCTCTCTCACGGCGCGGGGGTATCTCGTTCTTAAGGAGTATCCCGGCAATAGTGCGGGTATATCACTTACTTTCATTCCCTCAAAAATCAAACTGCTCTTGCCGTGCTGTATTAATATTTAGTCTGCTGCTCGTACTCGTAGACATTGGAAATCAAACGAACCGTATCCTCCCAGCCGATACAGGGGTCAGTAATGGACTTTCCGAAGATATGTTCCTCCACCTTACAAGCCCCCTCGATCAGATAGGACTCCACCATCAAGCCCTTCACAAAGTTGGCAAGTTCCTGGGAGTACTTTCTGGAATGCATGATTTCCTGGGCAATACGAAGCTGCTCTCTATGTTGCTTTCCGGAATTACAGTGATTCGTATCCACCACTACCGCCGGATTCGCTAAATTTCTTTCTTCATACAGAGATTGCAGAAGCTTTAAGTCCTCATAGTGGTAGTTTTGCACCATTTCTCCATGCTTATTCTGCAAGCCTCGCATAATGGCATGGGTATAGGGATTTCCGGAGGACTTTACTTCCCATTCCCGGAAAATGAATTCATGGCCATGCTGTCCTGCATAGATGGAGTTTAACATTACCCCTAAGTCTCCTGAGGTGGGATTCTTCATGCCGCAGGGAACATCCACCCCGGAAGCCACCAAACGGTGCTGCTGGTTTTCTACGGAACGGGCTCCCACCGCAATGTAGGACAGCATATCGGACAGGTAGGACAGGTTATCCGGATAAAGCATCTCATCTGCGGTACTGAAGCCTGTTTCCTCCAAAACTCGCATGTGGAGCTTTCGAATGGCAAAAATCCCTTCAATCAGATTGGCACGCTTTTCCGGATCCGGCTGATGGAGCATACCCTTGTAGCCTTCTCCTGTGGTTCTCGGTTTATTGGTATAGATGCGGGGAACAATTAAAATCTTGTCCTCCACCTCTTTAGCAATTTCTTTAAGCTTGTGACAATACTCCAGTACAGGATCCTCATGGTCTGCGGAACAGGGCCCGATCACCAGCAAAAACTTGTGACTTTCTCCTGTAAAAATCGCCTTAATCTCCTCATCTCTTTTTGCTTTCTGAGCAATCAGCTCGGAAGACAACGGATACTGTTCCTTTACCTCCGATGCAGAGGGTAACTTATGAATGAATTCTAATCCCATACTTTCTCCTTTCTTTTCTGCTAAAGTATAAAGGAAGTTGAAAAAAAGTGCAAGAAAAGAGGATGCCGGTCGTAGGCATCCTCTTTAGGCTATAGCAAATGGAATAGCTATCTCTTTACAGGGCACTCTCCTTAAAATCTCCGATGCAGGCAAGACTTTTTACAGGGCATCCCCGATAACTTTCTTTAAGGTATCCGCAGAAGCCTGTAATGCTTCTTTCTCCTCCGGGCTTAATTCAATGGATACTACTCTTTCCACGCCCCCTCTTCCCACAATAGCAGGAACAGAAAGAGACACATCGTGAATGCCGTATTCTCCGTGCTGCATACTGGAAACCGGCAGGATGGATTTCTCATCTCGAATAATGGCTTCACAGATTCTGCGAACGGACATGGCAATACCGTAGTAGGTAGCCTTCTTCTTTTCAATAATTTCGTAGGCGCTGTTCTTTACATTTTCCGCAATGCGTCTCATGGACTCGTCATGCTCAATGTGCCCCCGAAGTTCGCAGAAATCGTTCAACGGAATACCGGATACATTGGCACTGCTCCATGCGGCAATCTCGCTGTCTCCGTGCTCTCCGATAATGAAGGCATGCACGGAACGGTTATCAATGGAAAGGTGCTCTCCCAGAAGATATTTCAGTCTTGCGGTGTCCAATACAGTTCCGGAGCCGAATACCCGATTCTCCGGGAAGCCGCTAAGCTTTACCGCCGCATAGGTTAAAATATCCACAGGATTGGCTACAATCAGAAGGATTCCTTCATAATTTCTCTTGGCAATCTCTGGAATAATGCTCTTGAAAATTCCTACATTCTTCTTCACCAGATCCAAACGGGTTTCTCCCGGCTTCTGTCCTGCTCCTGCCGTAATGACAAGAATGGAGCAATCCATAAGATCATCATAGTCTCCGGCATAAATCTTCATAGGCTTTGCAAAGGGAAGTCCGTGACTGATATCCAGTGCTTCTCCCTCCGCTTTTGCCCGGTCCGCATCATTTAAAACCATTTCGGAAAACAGTCCGCTTTGCATTAAGGCAAAGGCAGAGCTTGCTCCTACGAATCCGCAACCGATAACCCCTACTTTTCTCTCTTGAATATTCATTTTGCATCCTTTCCGGGAATTCTTCCCCCATTCCTTAAAAGCTTTGGACAAGAGTAGTATAGAATAATTCCTAGTGTTTTTCTAGGAGTTATTGCATTTTATACACACTTTCCCCTACTATTTCGACCATATTCAAAGTTTCTTTACTCCGTATTACTAGTCTTTCATCCTCTTAGCCCATAAAAGGGGCTGTAAAAATCAAAATAAGAAATAGATTTTCGGCAATATTGCTTAGAAAACTGTTTTAATTTTTTTACAGCCCCTTTTACCGAAGCTCCTCCTCTTCCAAGATTCTTCGTTTCTTTTCCAGATACTCCGGAAAACGCTCCAGATAAGAATGCATGTCCTTTCCATTGTCCGTTCTTTCGATTCGGCCTTTCGGAAAGAGAATCTTACTGGAAGCCCCTGCCCCGATTCCTAAGACACTGTGCTTTTCTTCCATCATAAAAATGTTGTAAAGGCACTCCTTCCCTTCCTTAGCAAAGCCGATATTTTCCAGATTTCCCGCCATGTT
>NZ_DBHIGR010000185.1:0-4073 GCF_057249185.1 Oribacterium sp. | reverse complement strand
ATCTATAAGGGAGATGTGCAAAACACAGATCCCTATATTTGCCATTTTATCTCTTTCCTTCCCTAATTCTTCGAAAAGGAAAGTCTTTTCTCATGCTTTGTTTTGCCTCTTAGGCTTTAACTCTGCTTCTGTTCTGACTTGTCTTAATCCATAGCAAAATACCAAATAGTAACACCACACCAATCCCCAAGGGAAGCCATGGTGTCTTTAAAAATCCTGCCAAAATATAACTAATCGAGGATACCCCGGCCACCAAAAGGGCGTAGGGTAACTGGGTTTGCACGTGGTTGATATGAACGCTTTGGGCTCCGGCAGAGCTCATAATGGTGGTATCGGATATGGGAGAACAATGGTCTCCACAAACCGCTCCCGCCATGCAGGCGGACATGGAAAGAATCATCATGTTGGTATCCACATCCTGGAAAATGGCCACCACAATAGGAATCAAAATTCCAAAGGTTCCCCAAGAGGTTCCTGTAGCAAAAGCAAGGCCAATGGCAATCAGGAAAATAAATACCGGCAGGAAAGATAAGGCGGAGCCTGCACTGCTCTTTACCATCACTGCCACAAATTCCTTCGCTCCCAAGCTATCCGTCATAGCCTTCAAAGACCATGCAAAGGTTAAAATCAAGATGGCCGGCACCATCTGCTTAAAGCCCTCCGGCAGGCAGTCCATTCCTTCATTAAAGGAAAGGGCGTTTCTGCCAAAGTAGTAAAACAAGGTCACTACCAAGGCGCCAAAAGACCCAAGCACCAATCCTGTAGAAGCATCTGATTTGGAAAATGCCGTCACAAAGTCCGCACCGGTGAAAAATCCTCCGGAATAAATCATTCCCACAACACAGAAAACAATCAACGAGAAAATCGGCACCAGCATATCCAGGATATGTCCTTTTCTTCCCTCTTCCTCGGTGGCTTCCCCATAGGGACGCTCTGCTGTAGTAAACAGGTCATTCCTCTCTACCGCATTTTCCTCATGAAGCTTCATCGGACCAAAATCCACATTAAGCAAAACCAAAAAAATCAGCATACAAAGAGAAAGAAGGGCGTAGAAATTATAAGGAATGGTCTTCACAAAGAGCTTCATTCCATTTTCCCCTTCTACGAAGCCGGAAACCGCTGCCGCCCAGGAGGAAATTGGCGCAATAATACATACCGGCGCCGCCGTAGTATCAATGAGATATGCCAGCTTTGCCCTACTGATTTTGTGCTGATCCGTTACCGGACGCATCACAGAGCCCACGGTCAAGCAATTAAAGTAATCGTCAATAAAAATCAGGCAACCTAAGGCAATGGTAGCCAGCATAGAGCCCTTTCTGCTTCGGATATGCTTCTTCGTCCAATCTCCAAAGGCTTTGGAGCCTCCGGTTTTATTCATCAGCTGTACCATCATGCCTAAAATCACTAAAAAGCAAAGGATTCCCACATTCCAGGCATCGGAAAGCACATGGATAATGCCGTCCACAAATACATGATTCAGAGTCCCCTCCAAGTTATAGCCGGAATATAAAAGAGCACCGGATAAAATTCCTAAGAACAGGGAACTGTAAACCTCCTTGGTAATTAAAGCCAAGGCAATGGCAATCACCGGTGGCACCAAAGACCAGGGGGAATTCTGCACCGACTCCTTATCGGTCAAAAAAGCCGCTGCCACCAAAAATAAAAGCACAATACAGATGGAAGTCAGCGAAACAATACGATTACTTTTTTCCTTCATTCTTTTCTTTCCCTTCTTTATAAAACAAAACAGGAATACTTTACAAAAAATCATTACTTCATGCAAGTATTCCTGTTGCTTTATTCGAGGGAGCCTGTTTCTTTATCTACCAATGAAATTCAGCTTATTATGGGGATATTGAAATAAGAAAACACATCGTACAGAAAAAGCAAAATGAATAAGCCTAAAATAACCAACAATACGGTTAATAGCTTATGTTTCATCACAAAATCATATTCTCCGGGGGCGGACAAACTTGTCTTTGTAAATATTTTGAAGAATATAGAAAAAACAAACAGTCCGTAAGCTAAGCAAATATAAAAAATATCCATAGGCGTGAAATTAATAGTATTTACATAAATTCGATAGGTACATCCATATAGTTTAAGTTTAGCATATGTTTTAATTTATTTAAATATGCAAAAGAAGATTTTATAATAAAAAAATGCCATAGAAATTGATGTATCCCCTCTTTACCGGACATGCAACATGAAGAGAATATATCAATTTCTATAGCACTTCAAATATAGCGAAACTCTTATTTTATATAAATTTAGCCATTTTCAAAAATTATGGATTTAAGCTTACTAATTCTATACCATGTAGGTTTGGAAAAGGGGTAGTCTGAGCCCATCAGTACTTACTGAAAGCGAGCAAAGCGAAGCTTGAAGTTAGTACTGTTAAGTGGCGAAGCTAGCGAGAGCGTGCCCCTATCCAAACCTACATGGTATAGAATGCATTAAACATTACAATAATTTTTAAAATCCGAAATTGTCATAAAGGGAGCCTTCAGAAAGCACCTCTCCAATAACGGTTTGGATTTCTTCGATATTTTCCTTGGGGAAGAAGTCTCTGGCAAGACCAAGGGTTTCGATTTGCTCTCCCTCTCCCATACCCAGCTTCTCATAGGAAATAATGAAGTTTTTCAGATTGCTGTAGGCGTCACTAACGGAGAGATTCCGGTTCTCCATCAAAATTTTCCCAAGAGCCTGCAGATATTTTCCTTCCAAAAGAACCTTTGCAGCCTCGGCACGAATTTCCTTTTCTTCCTTTCCCTTTGGCGCAATATACCAGCATTCATCCTTCTCCCAGCCGTACTGCATCACCAGTTTTCCGGTCATGTCTCTATAGTACTGGAACTGTCCTGCATCATCCACTACCAGGAAGCCGTTTTCTGCCTTCTTCAAAAGATTTAAAAGGAGTCGTCTGTCTAAAACAGGAACACGGAAAAGACCAATGTCCTCTCCTTCATTAAAGCCTCTCTCCTGAACCTTCTTTACGATTTCCTTTGCGGCAGTTTCGGAAATTCTGTAGCAGGCATCCTCTAAAGCCAGATCCTCCACAGTTTTCCGGATAAATTCCTCACTCTTTCCCCGCCTTGCCCCAAGCTCCCACATAGCCTTGGCAAAGCCCTGGGTCTGGGCGTCAATCATTTCCTCTCGAATATTGAAAAGGTGGTGACTCAGCAGTGCCGCTTTCTTAACAGAGGAAGCCAAATCTTCTGTGCGGAGCTCAATGGCATAACGGGGACGATCTCCCTTAATACCGATACCGATGGAAGCCACATTGGGAGAATCCTTCAGGCTTTCCTGTATCCGCGGATCAGACCAGGAAATCGGTTTCTTTTCATAATTTTCCAAGACAATAAAACGAACATTGGAAAGCATACGCCATTCCTGCTTCAAGATTCTGTAAGCCGTATCCTGTCCAAGGGTATAAATTCCCACATAAACATTGATTCTGGGATTCTTCTCCAAGAAAGAACGGAATAAAGCCACATTTTCCCTTGCCTCACCGGAAGAAAGCTCTCGGTTTAGCTTATCCATATCCATAGGGATAGATGGGCGTCTTCGCATATACATGAAGAGTTCATATTTACTTTCCGGAATGCGAAGGGAGGTTCTTCCCACTTCAATAGCTGACTCAATATCCTTCTTTACGGCGGTCATCATATCCGTCAATTCTTTTCGGGCATCCGCATTTTCCGCATAGGGGCATTCCATCAGAGTCTTTAACTCTTCTCCTCCGGAATTTTTCTGTACAAGGCGGATTCGTCCCTGTTCTTTTTCCAGGAGGAGCTCAATGTTCTCTGTTTCTAACACTGTGCTTATTCTGTCGCCCTTTACAGACAACAAGTCCAAAGGTTGTTTCTCAACGGGCTCTTCCCCGTCTTCCCCGAAAACTTCCTCAGGCTTTTTAAAAATCATTTGCATTAGTGACATAAGCTCTCCCTCTCCTATACCCTAATCCACCTTTATCACAAACAGTTGAATTAGGTATTCTTTCGACATTTTTCTAAAAAATATTAGTAAGGCTCTCTGGTAATTTTATGAAAAATCTACTAATATCTTATTTA
>NZ_DBHIGR010000184.1:0-4104 GCF_057249185.1 Oribacterium sp. | reverse complement strand
GGAAGCTAAACCCGCAGATAACATCAAGTCGGAAGAAGTGAAGCATGAGGATTCCTCCAAGAGTTCGATTGAAACCGTGAATCGTATTTATCTCAAGACGGAAAAGAAAGCAAATGCGGGAAGACCCTCTAATCAAATCCAGTATATTTATGATCCGGTTTTAAAAAGAATGAAGCGTGTGGATGTAGAGGAAGTAGCTGAAGGCAGCATTTCCGAAACCTCGGCGGAAGAGTCTAAGAAAACGGAAGAGAAAAAGTCTCCCGATGCAGGAAAAGATGGGGCTGTACAGGAGGATGCGACAACGGCAACGGACAATCATCCTGTAGAGCAGAGGGAACGGCAAAGACATCACAATCGTAGAAGAAGACGTTCCAACGGAAAGAAGGAAAACGGAACACAGGCTTCTGGACAAGCTTCTAATCAGGAACCGAGCCAGGACAATGCGAAAGCGGTGTCGCAGGACAGTGCTAAAGTAGCTGCAAAGGTCAATGCGAAAACAGATGCAAAGGACCGTTCTAAAGAACATGGAAGGGATGTTTCCAAGGAAGAGTCCAAGTCCATAAAGGAACAAAAGCCGGACAAGCAAGAGAAGGTGGAAACAAAGGAGAAAAGCGGAAAGTCTGATAAAGTGGTAAAGGAAAAGAAATCCGCCAGAAAAACAGGAACAAAAGCCTCTCAAGAAAAACATGTTGAAAAGTCTGCTGAAAAATCTGCTGAGGATTCTGCGAAAGCTTCGATGAAAGAAGAGAAAAAGCAGAACCAGACTCCGGAAAAGAAAGCAAAGGTTAAGGATGCGGATAAATCTGTAGAAAGTAAAACCGATCTCAAAACTACAAAAGAAAAGCCGGTAAGGAAGTCTGTAAAGGCTAAGACAGGAGAAGAAAAGTCGGAAACAAAGTCTACCCGGACGAAGACTGCGGAAAAAAGCGATAAAACTAAGGCTGGAGAGAAGACAAATACGACTAAGGAAGAAAAAACGGCAAAAACAAAGACCGGTGCGAGAACTTCCAACGATAAAACTACTGAAAAATCTGTAAAAGCTAAGGCTGATACAAAGAAAACAGAATCAGCAAATGTGGAAAAGCCCGGTCGGAGAGGAAGAAAGAAAAAGGAAGAAACAAAGGAGACTGACAAGTAGTCTGATTTGTAGAAAAGCTAAAACCAAAGCACTTATTCGCCGGAATAAAACAGGCATAAACTTTTCTTTTCCGCAAAAAACTTTTCGTTTCTACAAGAAAAAAACTTGCACAGTAGAGGAAATTGTGATAGAATTTCCTCTGTTGCGCGGGAGTGCTGGAATGGCAGACAGGCAAGACTAAGGATCTTGTGTCCGATAGGACGTGTGGGTTCAAGTCCCATCTCCCGCAGGAGTTGAAAAACCTAGGAATTAAGCCTACAATAGCTTGAAACCTAGGTTTTTTATTGCTTATTTGGTATCTGTTTTTACAGAAAAAGCAGGGATTTTCCTCATTTTACAGGGAATGTATCCCATGAATATCCCACGAAACTGCTTACGGAACTGTTCATGAAATTATGGGAATAGTCCGACAATTCGGAAAAGAGATTGAGATTATAGTTTGAGTAAGCTATACTTAATTCAGTATTCAAGGAAGAGTGCCGTTGGTTCGGTGACTAAAATCTTCTTTGGGCTTCCTCTACGTAGGCTTTACTAGTATAACAGGCCCAAGGAAGTGTAGCATATTTCATAGAATCTAGGATGGATGGGATGAAAATAGCAATAATTACAGGGGCGAGTTCGGGAATAGGAAAAGAGATTTGTTTTGCATTGCAGGATCGTATTCCGGCAATACAGGAATTTTGGCTTTTTTCCAGAAGGAAAGAAAGTCTGCAAGAGGTGGAGGAGCAACTATTCAGGCCGGTTCGTCTTTTTTCATGGGATTTAACAAAAGAAGAGTGTTTTCAAAAGTATGAGGACTTGCTGAGAAAGGAAAACCCGGAAATTCTTTTTCTGGTCAATGCGGCCGGCTTCGGAAAATTGGGGAGAGTGACGGAAATTCCTGTAGAAGAACAGCTGAAGATGCTGGATTTAAATGTAAAGGCTTTAACGGCATTTACTTTGAAATCTCTGGAGTATATGGGTTCCAGTTCCCGGATTATTCAAATGGCTTCCGCCGCAGCTTTTTTACCCCAGGCCGAATTTTCCGTTTATGCGGCTACAAAGTCATATGTATACTCATTTTCTTTGTCTTTAAGAGAAGAGTTACGGAATACAGGCGTTGGATTGACCGTGGTTTGTCCGGGACCTGTGGATACTCCCTTCTTTACGGTAGCAGGGGGTGGAGGAAGAATGCAAAAAATCAAGCAACTTTTTATGGCAAAGCCTAAGAAGGTGGCAAAGCTTGCGGTGATGGATGCAGTACTAAACAGACCTCTTTCTATTTACGGTTTACCGATGAAGGGATTTTATCTACTTTGCCAGATTTGTCCGGATATGCTTTTGATTCCTGTGGTTCGTAAATTTTATAGGTAAGTTATGCGAGAAATTCTGATATCACAAAATGAAAAGGAACAAAAGCTTTTAAAGCTTTTACAAAAATATTTTAAAGGACAGGCAGATTCCTTTCTTTATAAGATGCTCCGTAAGAAGAATATTCTTTTAAATGGGAAAAAAGCCGACGGTAAGGAGATTTTACAGCTGGGAGATATCGTTCAGCTTTATTTCAGTGAAGAGAGCTTGGGCAAGCTGCTTCAGGAGCGGGAGAGTACAGAAAAGGAGCTTTGGACGCAAAAGTGGCAGAGCGCTATTCTTTATGAGGATAATCATTGTATTTTATTCAATAAACCGGTAGGACTTCTTTCTGAAAATGACGGAAGTTCTTCTTTTTCTGTAAATTCCCTGCTTTTATCCTATATGCGAACAAAGGGAGAGCTAAGTAAGGAACAGGAGAAAAGCTTTCGTCCGGGGATTGCCAATCGCTTGGATAGAAATACCTCGGGAATCATCATCTTTGGAAAAAGCTTGGGGGGATTGCAGGCATTTGCCAAGCTTCTACAAAGCCATGATTTAGAGAAAAAATATTATGCCCTGGTGTATGGAGATTTTCAAAAAACAGGACTGCAGGAGCATTTTCTGGAAAAAGATAGGGGGCATAACAAGGCCTTGGAAAGTGAAAAGGGGAAAAAGGTTCAGAGTGCTTTTGAAAAATTGGCTTGTGTAGAAAGCAGTGTGGGGCCGCTATCCCTTCTTTCCGTACAGATTTTTACCGGAAAAACCCATCAGATTCGCAGCCAGCTATCCCTTCTTTCCCATCCTATTGTGGGAGACGATAAGTATGGAGATACAAGGAAAAATGCGAAATTAAGAAAAATATTCCCTTTATCTTATCAGCTTTTGCATGCCTATTCTTTGGCATTTCCCAAAATGCCGGAAAGTAGCGTACTATTTTCTCTTTCCGAAAAGCGTTTTTTTGCTCCCTTGCCCAAGGAATATTTGGAAATTTTAAAATCCCTTCATTTGGATTCCTATCTTATTGACAAGACTAAGGGGAAGGACTAAGATGAGCTAAAGAACTTGTCTTAGTATCTTTACATATCTTTTTTCGCTTAGTAGTTTGAGCAGTCTTTGTTTTTCTATATTTTCTATACTTTCTATACTTTCTATATTTTCTATATTGACTTAACTGCTTATAGCCCCTTTATTGCCTTAACTTCTTTAACTTCCCATGTTACTTTTATTTCTATAAGTTCCCATATTACTTTTATTTCTTTATTTGTTTTATTTCTTTGCGTTCTGTATTCTATTTATTTCTTTTATTTCATCAAGATTTCTGTATGAGGTATTTTTATGCTATCAAAAATCTATTCTGCGGCGATTCACGGTTTAACGGCTTATGTGGTTTCTGTGCAGGTGGATGAGAGTAATGGGCTTCCCCGTTCTCAGACCCTGGGAAATGTTTCCGCTTCCGTTAAAGAGGCTATCGAGCGTGTAAGTATTGTACTGAAAAATTTAGGTCTGGAGCTTCCCCCGAAGAAAATCACCATTAATTTGCAGCCTGCGGATTTGCGAAAAAGCGGCAGTTCATTTGATTTGCCTATTTTTATGGGAACCCTGCTGGCGCTTTACCCCAAGTCTCATTTTCTTTA
>NZ_DBHIGR010000183.1:0-4121 GCF_057249185.1 Oribacterium sp. | reverse complement strand
ATTACTTAAATTAAGGATAAAATTTATGTTTTTTATGATATGATATATTATGCTACCACCCCTAAACGGGTACGGAAAGGGGGTGTGCTACATGGGGATATTTTTGTCTTTTTTAATCTCTGTTTTGGCGGGTATTGTTTGCCACTTTATCTGCAAATGGTTGGACGGAGATCAGTAAGCGGTAGTCAACCTAAGGTCTAATCCACCTTGCCACAACGGAATAAAATCCCCCAGGAGTTGCCGCTCCTGGGGGATTTGCGTACTACATGAGTACTTCTGTCTTTTTTACGTTTCTAAGTATAGCATAAGCAGACAAAAAATCAAGAAATGGTGTGATGAAATAATGTAGCGTTTGAAGATTACGCTTCAATCCGAAACTCCAAAAGATGCCCTAAAAGCTCCTCCGCAGGTACAGCAAATTCCTCAGCAAGTTCTTTTAAACGCTCATCAATCAAGTACTTACTTTGTCTTTGATAACGCATTAATCTCTCTCCGTGGAGAAAGCTTTCACTGATTCCATTGGGCTTTGCCCCTAATTTCCGCATCATGCCGATGGAAGCTTCATTGTCCGCATCTACCCGTCCTCTATAGACAGACTCTCCGGTACGACGCTTTAAGGCCTTCATCAAAAGCCTTAAGCTTTCTGTGCCGATTCCCCGTCCTTGGTATTGTTTTTTCAAGGAAATGCACAATTCCCAAGGACTTGCCTGTATATTTCGGATTCCACAGTAGCCTAAGAATAGTCCATTAAATGAAAATATACTGTAATAAGCTCTATTCCTATAGTGGAAGCTGTTCCAAAGATTCTTTAAAAACCTCTGGTCGGAAAAGGCCGCCTTAAAGAAGGAAGCATCATATTCCACCTCCATATAACCTTCCCTATCTTCCTCTGCAATTCCCAGCAGACAAAGGCTTTCTCCTTCCGCCAGAAGCTCTCCTTCCTTCGGCAAAATACTTTCGTCAAAGAGAGGATTTCTCTCCTCCAGAACTTCTTCCTCCGCGAAATGAAGTTCCTCCTCTAGTGCAGAAAAGAGGCTGCAAAATCGCTCTGCTGCCCCTTCCTTCTTGTCACCCTGTTCAATTTTTTCGATTTCTTTTAAACCTTCCAATATTTCCGAGAACAACATCTGTTCCTTCAAGTGAATATTTCTGTCCTCCTTCAGTACTTTCATAGCCACCCCTCTCTGTAGGTCGCCGTCCCACGCTCTATAATTCTCCAAGCCTTATTGCCGGAGAATATTTCTATACCGAAAAGGCTATCTTTCTAGCTTTAGGATACACCCAAGAGTATGGGATTTCTACACTTTAGAGCATAAAAGTTTTTTGCAATTCGACTAAAGGCTTAAATTATTTTTCATATTTTTCCAATTTACATATTATGGGTTTTCTATGTTTATGAAATTCAAGAAATGAAGGGACTGTATACCAAAAAGTATATATAGTTTTCATGCAGTATAGGTCTGAATAGGGGCAATCTGAGCCCGCCGGTACTTGCGAAAAACAAAGGTACTGTAGTTTTTCGCTTAGTACCGATGCAGGGCGAGGTTAGCGGGAGCGTGCCCCTATTTTAGACCTATACTGCATGGAAACTTATTATTTCTATGAAGTCCCTTTATTTCACATTTAGACATAGAAAATCCTTTGTCCCGCTGCCTTCTTTAAGCGATTCATTAAGGCAAATCCTACTCCTTCTTCAGAATAGCACTCTCCCAAAATCAATTCCGCTCCATCTTCATCTGCCTGCCGAAGCAGTCGAAACAAATTATGTGTCATGGATAGGGGTTCCTCTCTCCTACCTAAAATTTGCACTGTAAAACGACCATCCCCCTCATATAGGGAAGCAGTATCTTCTCCACAAAGAATCCAAATCTTTCTCTCCGGAGATACCGAAAATTCCTTCTCCCCATAAGAAAGGATGGCTTCCGCTATCAGCTTTTTCTCTTCCCCATACGGTATTTCATTTGCCTTTTGACTCTGATCAGAAAGCAGATTTTTCTTAAAGAGTATCATCTCCGCCTTAGGAGCATAGTGCCTATATTTCATGCCGGGAGCCTTTGGGGTAAAGCCCTCTGCCATGCTCTTTCCCAACAAAGTCGGGTCAATGGCCACCTTTTCCCCTAAGACTTCTTCCAAATCCTCTATCGTAATAGCTCCCGGACGAAGCAGGGTGGGACTGTCTTCACTTAAATCCACAATGGTGGATTCCACCCCGATGCCCACTGCCCCGTCCTCTAAGATGCCCTCAATTCTACCGCCCAAATCCTCCAAAACATGGGCAGCCTCTGTAGGGCTGGGCCGGCCGGAAAGGTTTGCGGAAGGGCCGGCAATGGGGAAGCCGCAAGCGCGAATCAGGTCAAGAGTTAAGGCATTTTCAGGAGAACGAAGGGCCACGGTTTCCAGTCCTCCGGTACTTTCCTTCGGTACAATATCGGACTTTGGCAGTACCAGTGTCAAGGGTCCAGGCCAAAAGGCTTCCATCAGCTTCTTCGCCTTTTCCGGTAAAGCTTTTACCAAAGGGTAGACCTCTTCTATGGAGGAAACGTGCAAAATCAAAGGATTGTCGGAGGGTCTGCCCTTAGCGGCGTAAATCTTTTTTGCCGCCTCCTTATCCAAACCGTTCCCTCCTAAGCCGTATACGGTTTCCGTAGGGAAAGCCACTAAGCCTCCCTGCTTTAGAATCTCAGCGGCCTCTGAAATTCCTTCTTTTCCAAAGATTTTTGTCTTCATCCTGACGCCTCTACTTTAAGATATTTCTATAATGCTTTTTTACTGTTTAATCATGCTGTTTTATGAAGCCTTTTCTTCTAAATTCAGAATGGACCAAAATCCCTGGGGCTCCTGTCCAAGCTTCCAAGCCGCAACCCCCTGAATGCCCTTTTCCCGGAGCAAACTCATCTTTGCTTCCATGGACTTTTCATCCTCCATCCAGATTTCCTTTTTCTCATTTCCATCCTGAATCACGCCATAGTATTGGCCAATATCCTCTTTCCACACTAAAGGAACATTTTTTTCTGTAATCCATTCCTTCGCCTTTTTGATGGAAAGAGCCTCGGAACGGAGCTTTCCGTTTGCATCGGTAATCCAGACTCTGGTATAGAACGGCAGGGCAATAATTACTCTGTTCTTATCCATCTTCGCAGCGCTTTCGTCAATTCCTCGCTCCACGTAGCTTAAAGACGAAACGGAGCCGGCTTCCTCGGAACCTGCATAATGCTCGTCATAGCACATAATGACCACATAATCACAAATCTCTCCCAGCTCCTTGATATTGTAGTAAGCATTATAAGAATAGGGAACATAGCAATCCACGCTCAAAAAGAGATCCTCGGTACGGCAGGCAATGGAGAGCTCTCGCATAAACTCCAGATAATCTCTGGCTGCACCTTCCGGTAAAAGTTCAATATCTACATTGATTCCGTCAATCTGCTTTTCCTTTAAATCCTTTACCAAATTTTCAATCAAAGCACTTCTATGCTTTGCCGCAGAAAAAAGCGCCTTGGCATCCACCTTTCCCGCATCAAAGTTATTGAGGGTGGCAAATACCTTCTTTCCTGCTGCATGAGCCTTGGCTACATAGTTGGCATCGCTATAGGAAATAAAGTTCCCGGCATTGTCGGAAAGCACATACCAGGTAGGTGCCACAATATTTGACTCTGCCGCATTTGGCAATAAGGTATCCAAGGTATTGTTGGCTTCCGGAGTGGTAATCTGATGGAAGGCCAAAGTAGGATGAACTCCCTCTCCCATGCTTTTATGGGAATAGACCGGAGCCTGGAAGTCGGAGCTTTTTTCAATCTCCACCTCATCCCCTAAACGGCTGTTTCGAAGGTAACCGATAAAGCCGTCCTTGGTTTCCACCTTGGACCACTTCTCCATTTTTTCTAAAACCAGAACCTTATCTCCCTTTTCCAGGTCCGTAAGGATAGGACTCTTCACTCCCCCCTGCACACGAACCGCCTCTTTGGCCGTTAATGTCGCCTGCTTCTCCTTGCCAAAAGCATTGTAAAGAAAGACTCTCTTATGCTCCGCATCAGTAAAGTTTTCTACTTCCAGGGCAGTATGGGACTGAATCAGAGATAGGCTGAGGAAAATGTTTTTCCCGTCCACAAAATAGGGAAGCT
>NZ_DBHIGR010000182.1:0-4129 GCF_057249185.1 Oribacterium sp. | reverse complement strand
GGAAGGTTTGCGAACGATAAAGACGAAAGAGAGGTACAATCCAATGGACGAAGAACAGTACTTCTACTGGAGACTTAACTGAGTAGAGAAAACCTAACTCTTGTATAGCGGGAATTATGCTATCGGTTTGCAGAAGACTTTCTTCTTAATTTTCTGAAAAGGGCAGGTTTCCAATAGAATCGGTTTCCCATCATAAACGCTTTAAATATATAAAATCATGGTGAAATTCCATTTTGAAATTATAGAGAAGCGATTCGGAAAAAGGTGGTACAAACCAATGGCTAAATAAGACAATTGAATATTAAGCATTTCCTGAAGATGAAACCCGATGTTTCCCGAGGAATGCTTTCGGATGTATAGCATCCATGATAAAAACAATGACGATGAGCTCTCTTCTCCGAGATAAGAGGAAAGGGAATTCCGATACGAATGTTTCAGAGAGGGAGCATTAGTATAGAGGAGGAATTAATCGTAAGAAAAGCAAGAGGATTGCTTTTTAAAATATGGCTAAGTGATAAGTGAGTCGCTTAGCATACAAAAGAATATAGAATAAGAAACAAGAAAAGTAGAATAAAGCTACTAAGCTTGAAAAAAGTCCCTTCATAAAGGGATGCCAGTGATGGACGAAAAAGCAGTCTATTCATATAAAAGAAAGGATCTTCGAATGTATACTCGAAGGTCCTTTCTCTTGTTTCTATAATATCCTACAGCTTTTCATCAAGACGTCTTGTTCTATAAGTCCGCCCTATCTATGAGCTCGTCTTGTCTTATCGCCCGGAACTTATTGTTTTTTTCCAATCATTTCCTGACAGATCTTCAAAAGCACCGGTATCATCTTTTTGAAAGAATTCAGATTCAGGTATTCATAAATCCCGTGGTAGTTCTCTCCTCCTGTAGACAGGTTGGGGCAGGGTAAGCCCATGAAAGAAAGCTTCGCACCGTCTGTACCTCCACGAATGGGGCAGACCTTCGGGGTAACTCCCTCTTTTTCAAAGGCAGTTTTTGCCACATCAATCAAATACATATGAGGACGAACCTTTTCCACCATATTATAGTAGCTGTCTTTCACTTCTACAGAAAACTGTGCCCCCTTCTCTCCGTATTTCTGATTCAGCTTCTCTCCCGCCTCCTGGAAAATTCTCTTCTTTTCTTGGAATTTCTCCCAATCATGGTCACGAATAATGTAGTCCAAAGTAGCCAGACTTTCCTCTCCCACAAAGGAACATAAGTGGAAGAAGCCTTCATACCCTTCCGTGTTGGCAGGTGTACAATTTGGCAGTAAAGCATTAAACTCCATCGCCAAAAGATTGGCATTCATCATCTTATCCTTTGCAGAACCGGGATGGACATTCACACCATGAATCTTCACCTTTCCGCTGGCTGCATTGAAATTCTCATATTCCACCTCTCCCAGAGTGCCGCCGTCCACAGTATAAGCCACCTCTGCGCCGAAAAGAGGAACATCAAAGAGGTCTGCTCCTGCCCCAACCTCTTCATCCGGTGTGAAACCTATGCAAATGTCTCCATGACGAAACTCCGGATGGGTTTGTATATATTCCACCATAGCCATGATTTCCGCAACGCCCGCCTTATCATCCGCTCCCAATAAGGTTTTTCCGTTGGTAACCATTAAATCCTGTCCAACCGCCTCTAAAAGCTTTGGAAATACCTTCGGAGAAAGAACTTCCGATTCGTTTAAAGCAATATCTTTTCCATCATAATTACTTACAATTCTGGGCTCCACATTCTTACCTCTTGCAGAGGGAGAAGTATCCATGTGGGCAATAAATCCTAAAGCAGGAGTCTTTTCCTGCTCTTCCTTCGATAAATTGGAAGGAATTTTCCCGTATACGTAGGCATGGTCGGTACACTGTACGTCCTTTACCCCCAGTTCCTTTAAATCCGCTTCCAGAACTCTTGCCAGATCAAACTGCTTCTCGCTGGAAGGAATCTTTTCCTGATCCGGTACGGATTCCGTATCAATCTTTAAGTAACGAATCAAACGTTCTACTGCATCCATAATTTCTCCTTTACTTGTACGCACTGCTTCAGTCACTTTTTGTTCCCTTAATCGGTAGACTTTACGGTGCTGTCTCTTTCACTTCTATGGTCATCCCGAAGATAACTGTCCTCGGAAACCGGCCGCATTTCCTCCAAACGATAGGGAGTCTCCTGGTACACAAAATTTAACCAGTTGCTATAGGTACAATTGGAGCTGGAACGCCAGGATAAAATCGGGGTATTCTCCGGATTGTCATCAGGATAATAATTCACCGGAACCTCCGGATTTATTCCTTTGGCCAAATCTCTTTTATACTCCTTATCCAAGTCATAACGGTCATACTCGGAATGACCGGTAACAAAGATTTGGCGGGAAGAGCAGGCCAAAATCAAGTAGCTTCCCGCCTCTTCACTGTCCGCCACCACATAAAGCTCTTTATTTTTCTTTACCGCCTCTTCATCCAGTCCGGTATAACGGGATTGGGGAACATAAAACTCATCATCCATCCCCCTCATTAACATCTTCTTCCTATGAAGAACCCTATGGGAATAGATTCCGCTTAATTTCTTCTCCAAAGGCACTTTCTGAATTCCATAATGATAGTACAGCCCCGCCTGGGCTCCCCAACAGATATGGAAGGTGGAAAACACATGGGTTTTTGACCACTCCATAACCTCCGTAAGTTCTTTCCAGTATCCAACCTCTTCAAAAGGCATCTTTTCCACCGGAGCTCCGGTGATGATTAGGCCGTCAAAATACTCGTTCTGTACAGAAGAGAAATTCACATAAAAGGTATTTAAATGAACGGAGCTGGTATGGGTAGAAACATGGGATTCCATCTTCATCAGTGTGATTTCCGTCTGAATCGGGAAGTTGGAAAGCACCCTAAGTAGATCCAGCTCCGTATCTTCCTTTAAAGGCATCAGGTTGAGAATGGCAATATGCAGAGGTCGAATATTCTGAGATACCGCCCTCTGTTCATCCATAACGAAAATATTTTCCTTCTCTAATATGTCCTTTGCAGGCAAATGGTTCTGTACTTTAATTGGCATAGCTTCCCCCCTTTTCTTCTATCCGAAACGCTTATACAAGGTGGCATGATCCTTAATGCACTGCCAGGTGCTGGAGCTGTAGCCGGTTACCACCAAAAGATTTTTTCCATTTGCTCCTTTTCCGCTACTGACAGCGCAAAACATGGATTGACGAACAAAGCCTGTTTTCGCCATAGTCACGCTGGCACCTCCGGTATCCTGCCCTTTTATTCTTTGTACAAACAGGTTCGTCAGCTTAATACCATTCTCGTGCTTATTGGTGGCAGGAATCTGATAGTTCTCCGTGGAAAGAACCTCTCTGGCTAAGGAATTTCGCATAGCCGCCGCCATAATTTCTCCAATATCCTTCACATTCATATGATGGGTACTGTGATAAAGCCCTGTAGCATTCTGGAATTTACAGTCTGAAGATAGCCCCAAGTCCTGAGCTTTTTTATTCATTAAAGCTACAAATCCCGCTTCAGAACCGGCAATTTCCTTAGCCAAAGCCAATACCGCATCCGCTCCGGAAGGTAGAATTACCCCATAAAGTAAATCCTTTACCCGAACCTGCTCTCCTGCCACAAAACCGCAGTTGCTGGCTCCTCTTGCCTTTACATAGTCCACAATATCCTGGGTAATGGTAATCTTCTTTTCTAAATCCGGAAGATTCTCAACCGCCACAAGTAAAGTCATCACCTTTGTCATAGAGGCCGGATTCATGCTTGCAGAGCTATTCTTCTCACCTAAGATTGTGCCCTGATTCAAATCAAAAACTACCGCATAATTGGCATTCACCTCTGAGCCGATAGACTTGGTTTGCCCATTTCCCGAAAGCTTCGCCAAATTCCACTTTCTTTCCTGGGTAACAGCAGTATTTTGACCGCTACTCTTCGTCGGATTTTGAGAGGATGCGCCACCCGGATTGGCTGCCGGGTTGCTTCCGCCGGAATTTGCAGATCCACTGTTTCCGCTCCCATTATTCCCCTGATTATTATAAAGAAGGTCTTCAATATACTGGTAGGTGGGATCCTTTCCTCTTCCTACACCGCTTCCATTAACGGAAACCGGACCATAGTCTGAAATTCCGTAAACT
>NZ_DBHIGR010000181.1:0-4197 GCF_057249185.1 Oribacterium sp. | reverse complement strand
GCATGTCTATTCGTCAATTCATTTTCCCCAAAGAAAAAACCAAGAATCTTCGTTTCTATGATGTTATCATCATTACCTTGATTTTATTCGGAGAATTTATTATTCGCTCCAATCAGCTATTTCTGGACAGCCTAAATGCTGTAAAGTCTGCTATGTTTTACGCTTTCCCCCTCTCCCCCATCCTTCTTAGCCAAAATACGGAAAGCATTACGGAAACGGTAGCGGAAACCGTGGATACCGCCACCGAAGGAGTAGCTTATTCCAGCAACCTGCAATTCCAGTTCTTTATGCTGCTTTTGGTTTTTCTGTATCTGATTGTTCGTAACTTTGATTTTAAACAAATCCCCTTCCGCTTTAAGCTCTCCGTAATTCCCTGGTACTTTGTATTGCTTGCCATTATGGGACTAAGTGCAGACGTTCTTTACCTTCTCTTTGATAACGGCTATAACTACTTCACCAAGGAAGTTCTCCTTTCCATGGATTTCTTTGAGTTATTTCGGAAAATAGCCGCCTTAAGCCCCGTTGCCATTATCTATGCTTTATTAAATGCCTTCTATGAAGAATTCTTCTTTTTGGGCTTACTAGGCACCGTAGACCAAAAGTACAAATGGCAAACCCTGCTATATTCCACGATGATTCGTATTTCCTTCCACACCTATCAGGGCATGACTTCCGCCATTATTATCGGTGTGGTATTCGGACTTCTGTACTATTACTTCTATACCTATAGAATCAAAAATCTCCTGCCGGTGGTGCTGGTACACTCCATGGCGGATATGTTCGGTTCAGGATTTGTGTATTTGTTTGCAAGGTTTTAGAAAAATAGAAATTTGTAAACATCTTTCCTTCAACTTTCATCTTGACATATATTAATCCTAGCTATACAACAACAGTAGATGAAGAGAAAAGACTTGAGAATCATAGGAAAAGGGCAAAGGTAACTCATATATGAATACAAAAGGAGAATACTATGCCTACAATTTCTATGTTTTATGGAATCATTATTAGAATGTATAACAATGGAGAACATAATCCTCCACATTTTCATGCCAGCTATCAGGGGTATTATGCTACTTTTTCCCTTAATGGAGACTTAATGGAAGGAGAAATGCCTAAGGCACAATTTAAATTAATCAATGCTTGGGCAGAAATTCATAAAGATGAGCTCCTCGCGAACTGGAACTTAGCAATCGAAGAGCAACCCTTGTATAAAATTGCCCCTTTAAAATAGGAGAATTAAAATGAATCTTCCCAATTGGATTGTCACAGATGTGAAAGCTTCCAAAAACTATGAATTACATCTTTCTTTTGCCAATGGAAAAAAAGGTGTTTTCAACTTTCTTTCAGAACTTCAAAAGCCTATATATCAACGATTAAAAGATTTGGATTTTTTTCTTACCGCTCATGTAGAAGACGGTACTGTGGTCTGGAATGATGAGCTTGATATTGCCCCGGAATATCTTTACGAAAATTCTTAGTCTTAAACGGCATCCTCCCAGATGGGAAGGTGCTGTTTTAATATGCTATTTTCTTATTTAGTACGTTATCCTCATATATTCTATCGCGTACATTTTGCATTTTTCGCCCTTCATCTGAATAATCATAGTACTTTGGTGGGGCAAAACCATTTTTAGCAAGCCATCTGTCTATTTCCATAAGTACCTCACGAGTATTGCCTCTGTCCAGTGATTCTTTTGGAATTTTATCAGACAGATACTCTTGGCTTTCTTTGCTTATAATCATTTTCTTCTCTCCTATGGCTGGATTTGGTATAGCGCAACATATGTTTTTAACTGGATTCTATTTTGTAGAGCAAATACTCCAATAGAAAAATATGAAATTTAAATTAAAGGATTTTAAATGGTATCTTCAAACGAAAAAAGAAAATTATTGAACATGGAGATTTTATATGTAAAACGGGTAAAAATCTCCCCTTTTCAGTAAAATCACATTACCAAAAAGTAAGCAAAAACCCTAGGTTTCAAGCCACTTTAGGCTTAATTCCTAGGGTTTCTTCGTAGCAGGGGATGAGGGATTCGAACCCCCATCGGCGGTTTTGGAGACCGTTGCTCTACCATTGAACTAATCCCCTCTGCTTTAGAAAAGCAACGGTATGATTCTATGCTATTTTTTGAAGATTGTCAATGCCTCTCTTATATTTTTTACCGGAATCAAGCTAATGTCTCTCTTTTTCCCCTGTGTGGGCGCATGATAAGCCGGTAAGAGAATTCTTTTAAAGCCCAGTCGAATGGCTTCTTCGATTCTGGATTCACTATGGCTTACTCCACGAATTTCTCCGGACAATCCTACCTCTCCAAAGACCATGGTGTCCTCCGGAATAGGAAGGTTTCTGTAACTGGAAACTAAAGCCAAAAGTACCGCCAAATCAATGGAAGGCTCAGAAATCTTTAAGCCTCCCGCAATATTGATATAGGCATCGAACTTAGAGCACTCAATGCCTAAACGCCTTTCCATTACCGCAAGGAGCATATGCAAACGATTATAATCCATACCGTTTGCGGTTCTTCTGGGGAGACCGAAGTTAGTAGGAACCAAGAGTGCCTGGATTTCCATAAGAATCGGTCTGGTGCCTTCCAGGCCGCAGGACACTATGGAGCCTGAGCAGTCCAGAGCACGGCCTGCCAAAAGTAGGGCGGAAGGGTTTTCCACCTCGCATAGCCCCTTTTCTTCCATCGTGAAAACGGCAATTTCATTGGTGGAACCAAAGCGGTTTTTTTGTCCGTGCAGAATACGCAGCTGACTGTTCTGCTCTCCCTCGAAATACAAAACCACATCCACCATATGCTCTAAAATCTTCGGGCCGGCAACATTTCCATCCTTGGTCACATGACCTATCACAGCAATGGTAATCCCTCGCTCCTTGGCAAGGCGGAGTAAGAAGGAGGTACACTCTCGCACCTGGCTTACGGAACCGGGAGAGGCTGTTACCTCTTCCAAAAACATGGTTTGGATGGAGTCAATCACCAGAAAATCAATTTCTCTTTCCTCCACCACCTCTAAGAGCTGATTTAAATTACTTTCGGACAGAAAATAAAGCTCTCCCTCCACTTCTCCCATGCGATTGGCCCTAAGCTTTATCTGCTTTAGGGATTCCTCACCGGAGACGTAGAGAACTCTTTTTCCTCCCTTGGAAGCTAAGTGCAGACTTACGGAGAGGAAAATGGTGGATTTTCCGATTCCCGGATCTCCTCCTAATAAAACGAGGGAGCCGGCCACCAGGCCACCTCCCAATACTCTATCCAGCTCTCCGAAACCGGTGGAAATACGATCTTCCTTATCTAAGGGGATTTCCTCCAGCTTTTTCGCCTCTGCCTTCTTCAGGGGAAGCATAGTTCCTGCTCCCCCCGGTCTTTTTTTACTTTCTTTTGGAGCCTCCACCATGGAGTTCCAGGCCTTACAGGAAGGACACTGTCCCAACCATTTGATGGTCTCATAACCACATTCCTTACAGAAAAAAAGATTTAAACTTTTTGGCATTCTTCCTTCCTTTTTCTAATGCTGGTCTTTAATTTCTCTCCGGTTCTGTCCATTTTCACAGTAACCAAAGAGCCCTGAGGAATCTCACCCTCTAAAATGGCTTCAGACAGTAAGTCCTCCACCTGGGTTTGGATGGTTCTCTTTAAAGGTCTGGCACCAAACTTGGGATCATAGCCCTTTTCCACCAGGAAGTCCTTGGCTCCCTTATCTAAACGTAAGCCAAGATCCAATTCTCCCTTTGCCCTCTTATACAGCTGAGACAGAAGGATATCCAAAATTTTGGACATATCTTCCTTACTGATGGGTCTAAAGACAATGATTTCATCAATACGATTTAAAAACTCCGGTCTAAAGAGATTTTTCAACTCTTCCAGCACCTTATTCTTCATATATTGATAGTCTTTATCCAGCTGTCCGGGAGTCGTATCAAAGCCTAACTTTTTCGGGCTGATAATCTGCTCCGCCCCTGCATTGGAGGTCATGATAATGATGGTATTCTTAAAGGAAACCTTTCGTCCCTGAGAATCGGTAATATGGCCGTCATCCAGCACCTGTAAAAGAATGTTCAGCACATCCGGATGGGCTTTCTCAATCTCATCAAAGAGAATGACAGAGTAGGGATTTCTTCTTACCTTCTCGGAAAGCTGTCCACCCTCATCATAACCCACATATCCGGGAGGGGAACCGATCATCTTGGAA
>NZ_DBHIGR010000180.1:0-4224 GCF_057249185.1 Oribacterium sp. | reverse complement strand
TAAAGTATATTGTAGATGAAGAAATGGTCTTTTTGGCTTATGATAAGGAGGAGCTGAAGGGCTTTTTCCTCTGTCTTCCGGACTATGGAAATCTTTTGCAAAAGCCTCTCAATCCGCTTCTTCTTTTGCAAATCCTTTTTCGGAAAAGAAGGCCAAGCTGCTATATTCTTTTATATTTGGCAGTGAAGAAGGGTTCAGAGGGACTGGGCTTGGCCTTTTCCCAGCTGGCAACCGAAGTACTGAAAAGAAAAAAGGCCAAGTCTATCGCGGCACTGATTCAAAAAGGGAAGGCCAGCGAAGGCTATTTTCAGGATAAATGTGTTTCCGCTAGAGAGTATGTATTGTTAGCAAAGGAGTTTTCATAAACTTAGATGAAGAACATCACGTTTCGGCAAAGTGTGCTATGCGCCATTAAGGGACTTTATTTCGGATTAAAGACGGAAAAAAACTATAAATATTATCTGGGGATTAACCTGGTGTTTTTTCTATTGGATTTCTTTTATTTGAAGGTGGATTTGGCTACCTGGTATGCAGTGATTTTAAGCTCTGCCGGGGTCTACGGTATGGAATGTGTCAATACCGCGGTGGAGCATCTTTCGGATTTTATTACCAAGGAACAGCACCCGGAGATTAAGGTAACCAAGGATTTGGCAGCTGCAGGTGTGCTTTGCTTCGGCATTGCTTTCTTTCTGATTCAGGGCATTGCCATTGGAAAATATTTTTTAGGCTAAGAGCAAACTCTCTTTACTTATGATGAAAGCTTACCGGGAAAGGATGCTGAAAAATCAGGATAGCGAAGAAAGTTTTTCTTATAGGAGGATAGACGATATTGCAGTGGATTATGTCTTTATACATCACCATGTTTCCAGTGATTCTGGCAGGCGTTTTCAATATGCTATTTCTGAAAATTCCATTTTTGAAAAGTCGTTGCAGACCTATTGACGGCGGAAAGAACTGGACAGATGGAAAACGGATTTTTGGGGACAGTAAAAGCATTTTGGGTTTTATTTTAATGACGGTTCTTGCAGGCATACTGGAAGTCTTTTGGGGCTTTCTTTTGCAGGGCTTGGGACAAAATAATTGGAGTCTTTTGTATTTGTGTTTTGAAAATACACCTGCCTTTAATTTTCTGATTGGCATGCTTTTCGGCTTTTTGTATATGCTCTTCGAACTGCCCAATAGCTTTATCAAAAGGAGGCTTTCGGTTTCCGCGGCAGAGCAGGGAGACAGAAGGATAGGGCTAAAGCTGTTTTTCTTTATTTTGGATCAGATTGATTCCATGTTCGGAATTATGCTTTGTCTTGGTATTCTGGCGCATCTGACACCGGCACAAACTGTATTTGCGATTTTCCTGGGAGGACTTACCCATGTTCTCGTGAACTGCCTACTGATTCTTTTTAGGGTGAGGAAATATTTATAATTGAGTTGCGGAGATATGAATACATACACGAAGAATAAGTTGTTGAATGAGTTGAGGAAATATTGATGAAGAAAATTTTTCTTGGGGTCTATCATCCCAGTGTACTTTTAACCTATCTTGGGCTTTCTATTTCTTTATACGGAATCTTCTTTTCGAAAAGTTTGGCCTTTTCTTTGATTTTGCTGATCTTAGCCGGACTTTGCGATACCTTTGACGGCATGGTAGCCAATGCGTTTCAAAGAAATGATTTGGAAAAAGCCTTCGGGGTGCAAATTGATTCTTTATCGGATCTTATTTCCTTTGGTGTGTTTCCGGTACATATTTATCTTCAGTATTTTGCCAAGTTCGGTGTCTTTTCTTTTCTGCTTTCAGTGCTATATCTTCTTTCCGAAGTAACCAGACTTGCTTATTTTAATGCCAGTGGAGGAGAAAAGAAGGATTATTTTACCGGCCTTGCGGTGACCTACGCTTCCTTTTTTATTCCTCTTTATGGATTATTCAGCATATATTTTTCCATAGAGAAAATTCTTCCGGGAGAGCTTTTGTATGCTTTACTGGCTTTTTTCTTCGTCTTTAACTTCAGGATGAAAAAGCCTAGTTTGAAAATCCGAATCGGTCTTTTACTTTTGGCTGTTCTCTTTGTGATTTTGCTGGTGAGAAAGCTATAGGGGAGAGGACTATGAGTAACGAGCAAAAACAAAAAGAGCAAAACGCCCCTTCCATTATCGAGCGAAAAACAGGAAGAGTGATTCAAGAAGAGGAGTATGGGCAGAGAGCCATTTATTTTTTGTACCATCATTTTCTTGGAAGACTTCTTCTTAAAATGATTTTTGCCCGTCCCTATTTTTCTTTTCTTCAAGGCTTGTATTACAATAGCTTTCTTTCTAAAAAAGATATTGCGTCCTTTGTAGAAAAATACGGACTTTCCAAAGAGCTTTTAAAGAAGAATTATCAGAGCTTTGGGGCTTTCTTTTCCAGAAAAGAAGCCGTGAATTTACGGGAGGCCGGGAAAGAGAATACAAAGGAAAATGGAGAGGCATGGAAGGAAAAGTTACGGGAGAAAGGACAGGCAGGAAAGCAAGCTTTCTATGCAACAGCTTCCGGAAAGCTTCTGGCCTATAAAATAGACCAAGAAGGACAAATCATTTTCTCCGGCAGTGAAAACAATGGGGAATCTAATCTCCTTCCTTTGGAAATCAAGGGAAATTACTATTCAATCGAAAAAATTCTGAAGGCTCCCTGTCCGGAATTTTTGAAAGGCGGAACGCTATTGGTTTTTCGCCTGAGCTTGCCGGATTATCATCGCTACATTTTCCCGGCAAGGGGAAGACTTTTAAGAACAAAGAAAATCAAAGGAAGGCTGGATAGCGTGCGTAAAGAGGCCGCCCACTTTAAAGCATTTTCCGAAAATAAAAGAGAAATCAGTCTTTTGGAGTTGGAAGGCATGGGAAAAATCCTCCATGTAGAAGTGGGGGCAATGCTGGTGGGGCATATTCATAACCATAGGGCAAATCAGCTTCCTTTTCGCTTTCAAGCAGGAGAGGAAAAGGGCTATTTTTCTCTGGGGGGCTCGACTATTGTGGAACTGCTCAGTGAGAAAATTGTGATTGATGAGGACCTTTTTGAGAATACGAATAAAGGCTTGGAAACGAAGCTGGAAATCGGGGAAAGGATAGGCTATGGAAAGGCTTAAACGATTAAATATTTACTTTAAGGAAATGTATCCCATACTGCCAAGACTGGGACTGGGCGTAATGATTTTTCTGGAAATCTACTTTATTGTGCTCTTAAATCATGGGGTGGGAAAGGAGACGCTTCTTTCGTTTCAGACGGTGGAGGGACAGTCGGCACTTTACAGCTTTTTTGTGCAGCATGATATTTTGGGGATGCTGATTTGCAGTTTTACGGTTTTTAGCTTCTTGCTTTGGCTGAGAATCGCGGATGACTTTAAGGACTACGAGCTGGACAAACGGCTTTTTGCCTTTCGTCCTCTTCCCTCAGGAAGAGTTACAAAGACGGATTTACGAATATTTGCCACCATTCTCATTTCCTTTACCCTGCTGATTAACTTTCTTTTTATGAAGAATTTTATCTTCTGCTTTATTCTTTACACCTATGGAAGCTTAATGGCGGTGTGGTTTTTCCAAAAGCATAAGATTGCAAAGTCCCTTCCTCTGGCTCTTGTTACCCATAATCCGGTGCAGATTCTTTTAAACCTTTACGTAATTTCTTATGCCATTATGAAATACAAATTGCCGATCTTGGATATTACCAATTTCATGGCGGTGCTTACCCTGTATTTTCCGGCCCTCATTTGGGAGATTTCCAGAAAGATTCGGGCGCCGAAGGAGGAAACGGAGTATGTGACCTATTCCAAGCTTTTCGGCTATAAAAAATGTATTCGCTTTGTCTTTATTTTGACCTGGGTAGACATTTGCACGAACTTCATCCTGGTATGGAGACTGAGCCGACTGTCCGTTTTGGCGCTTTTCCTAAATGCTTTATGGTGCTCCTACTGCTTCTATGACTATGCAAAAAGTCCGGGGCGCTATCGCATCGTGTCCAAGGTGGAAAGATACACCTATATTCAGGAAAGTCTGATGATTTTAACGATAGTGGGATATTTGATTTTCGGAAGAATTTAGAATGTTGGTTTTGGGAAAATTTATTATAGCTATCTAAAATTGGAGTATAATAGAGTGGTCAAGACATATTAAAGGTATAGAGTACAACACGATAGCTATAGAGCAAAAGGAGAGATATTATGGAATTACAGGATTTTACGGAAAAGGAACAGGAGCAAA
>NZ_DBHIGR010000179.1:0-4373 GCF_057249185.1 Oribacterium sp. | reverse complement strand
TAAACATATGTTCCAGAAGGGTTCCGGGAAGACAGATTCGGATTCTTTCCATGGCAAGCCCCGAGATATCCACATTTAAGACTACAATCACTACTGTCTCATCCAGTCCCACTTCCTGTACCATAGAAGGATTTGACTCTACCTTGGCAATCTTAAATTCCGCATTGATGTAATTACTGAAGCCGTCTCCAAGAGCATGAACAATATATTCCATGATTCTTTTGTACAGCGCCATTTCCACATCCGTGTAGCGATATTCCCCTTCCGTCTTTAAGAAGGATTCCGTACCGCCCAGCATGTGACTGACCAGAGTCAGAGTTAATCCGGGAGAAAGATAAGCCATCAAAGGCACATTGCTCTTTCCCTTTCCCTCAACATGGGTTTCCACGATGGTCATACAGTCATTTTCATGAAAAGCATTGACGTACTCGTAATACCGGGTTTCTCGTAATTCCAAAACCGTAATATCCGTTGTAGTACGGAAAATACCGTTCACCTGGGAAGTCAAGATTCGAGCATAGTTATCAAATATACTCTTTAATAAACGAATCTTCTCTTTGGTAAACTTCCTCGGGCTGTAGAAATCATACTTACTGTAATGATCCTCTTGAACCTGCGAGTCCTCATTATTAAGCTGGTCTAAAATCTCGTCCAGATCCGTTTCCACCGCCTCTTCTTTTGGCGGAGTGTCCTGCATGGATTTCAGAAGCGCATCAATTTGGCTTTGGGATAAGACGTCTGCCATTCAATAACCTCTTCTTCTTCCTACTGTAAGAAAATCGCGCTTTTCTTACATAACCCCTTTCTCATACTCCCTTAGCCCTGCTAAAGGATTTAAGACTTAGCTTTTCCTCCAAGTCCTTTCAAGAAGTCTCCCAGTATTTTTTTGATGTTTCCTCCAATACTGTCCTCTTCTTTTTCCCCGGGAATTTCTCGGGAAACACCGGCAACCTGCGGTGTCTTTTCTTTGGCCATGGCCTGTTGGCCCCCTGCCTCAGCGCCTGTGCTTGCCGCGCCCTCTGCAGCTCCTGCATTGTTAGCACCTTCTGCAGCGCCTGCGGTGTCCGCTCCGGCTGCGGGGCTTCCTTCTCCGGCGGGCGCAGCTCCATCTGCGGGCGCAGCGCCTTCCTGGGGAGCAGCATTGCCTCCTGCTTCTTCTGCCTTAATATTCTCCGGCACACCATCGGTAACGATGGTTTTGTCCGCATTGGCTCCGCTGTAGTACTCCTCGAAGTACTCATTAATATTACGGATTTCTGCGCCTTCGTCAATAAGCAAAATTTCCACTCTTCGATTCTTGGCTCTTCCCTCCGATGTAGCGTTATCCGCTATAGGGTGGAACTGTCCGTAACCGATGCTGACCAGCTTATCCGGGGAGATGATTCCTCTTCCCTGAATGAAGAGACAAACCTCCGCTGCACGCATAACCGACAAGATTCTATCGTTTCTCGGGTTATTGGCTCTTTCCGGATCTGCCTGGGCGGTATGACCCATAACATTAACCTGAGACAGCTTGTTTGCATCTGGTGCTATAGTATCACAAAATATGGATAAAGTCTCCTGTCCTTGTGGAGTAATTACCGAGCTGTCTCCGGCAAAAAATGCCTTATCTTTAAATACCACAAAGGTGTAATCTTGTCCACGGGAAACTTCAACACCGTCAA
Source organism: Oribacterium sp. (assembly GCF_057249185.1). Taxonomy (NCBI): domain Bacteria; kingdom Bacillati; phylum Bacillota; class Clostridia; order Lachnospirales; family Lachnospiraceae; genus Oribacterium; species Oribacterium sp. The sequence goes on along the minus strand of NZ_DBHIGR010000179.1, from coordinate 2,709 downwards.
TACCTGCCCCATTCAAAGCCTGGGCAATCTGCAGATACAATTCATTAATATTGTTTGGATCTACCGTATTTTCCGGGGCTCCGCTGTCTCCTATTTCTCCGGCAGGCTCATCCTTATTGGTGGCCTGACCGTTAATAATAATCTGCTCCGCCGACTTATCTCCCGGGCGTCCGTTGGGGAAAATGGAACGTACAAACACATCCCACTTTGCCGAGTCAATACTGGACATGGAGTAAAGAAGCACGAAGAAGGTCATTAAGAGGGTAACCAGGTCCCCGTAGGTGTCCATCCAGGATCCACCTTCGTCTCCTCCACCTCGTTTCTTCATTACTTGTCTCCTCCTCCGGCATCTCCGCCTGCCGCTCCGGCCTTAGCCAAAAGCTTCTTCTGCTGCTTCTGGGCAAGGGAAGCCAAAAGTCTTTCCCGGATAACCTTGGGGTTATCTCCGGACTGAATGGCGATAACACCTTCGATAATAATGGAGCAGTATAGAACCTCTTCATTGTCCTTGATGGTTAGCTTCTGGGCAATGGGGTGGAAAAGCACGTTACTCATGGCAGAACCGTAGAAGGTAGTGATTAAGGCAACACCCATGTCCTGTCCCAGGGTACTGGCTCCGCCACCGGAACCGGAAAGGTCCATACCCTTTAACATGTTTACCAGACCTACCAGGGTTCCGATCATACCGAAGGCCGGCGCCAAAGCGGATCCCTTAACATAAAGACCTTTCGCTTCTTCATGTCTGGTCATCATATCTTCTACCTGATGCTCCAGAGAGGCACGTACCTTATCCGGATCATTGGCATCTACAATCATGACTACGGCTTGTTTAAAGAAGGGCTCCTTGATTTCTTCCGCCTTTTCTTCCAAAGCCAGCAAACCGCTCTGTCTGGCAATCAAAGCCAAATCCACCAGGGCATCCACGGTTTGCGGTACATTATATTTTTTTCCTCCTCGAAAGCAGATTCCGATATGCTTCGGAATTTCCTTAATGATTCGGAATGGGTAGCAGGCGATTAACGCCGCTATTGTTCCTCCAACTACGATCAGGGCACTGGGTGCGTCCCAGAAGTTCCCCAACTTCGGCATGGTAATACCACTAATGATTAAGGCAATAGCGATAATCCAGCCTAACAGCATTGAAATGTCCATACTTATTGACTAGCCTCCTTGCTTCCTATGCGCTCTTCCTAAGCTTCTCTTTCTTTCCCCTTAATTTCATGTACGTCTTCTCCCTCATGAAATTTATCCTCAAAAGTAAGACACTTTCTTAGGAAACCCTGAACCTGTTCAATAATCGACTCCACGCTATCTCTTACCAGATAGAAATCTCCGTTTGCCAGCTTTACCTTGGTTTCCGGAATGCGGCGAATGTAAAGGATTTGAAAATAATTCAAAAACACTTCTTCCCCGTTTAACTTTGTTAGGCGTATCATGATTTCCTCCTTTCGTCTACTTACACAGCAGAAGCCTTCCTTTGTTGGAAACGGATTTTTCTTCTTTTCAGAAGCAATCTATTCTGTTTTCCAACTCAGGAAAGCCTTAGCTTATGTTTTATCTCTTCATATTTACCAGTTCCTGAAGAACTTCATCCGATACGGTAATGATCTTGGAGTTAGCCTGGAAACCTCTCTGAGTGGTAATCATGTCAGAGAATTCCTTTGCCAAGTCAACGTTGGATGCTTCCAAATATCCTGCCATCAGGGTAGGGGTGGAACCCTCACCGGGCATGGTTGCGGAAATGTATCCTGTGTTATCTCCTACTCCTGCATTAAAGGTGTTGTTTCCTGCCTTGGTCAAACCTTCCTGGTTCTGGAAGGAAGCAACTGCCACCTTTCCTAAAACGATGGATGTGGATGTAACCTGCGCAGGTGCTCCACCGGTTCCCGGAGTCTTGTTATCAATAATTCCCTTAACAATTCCGTCTGCTCCGATTTCTACAGACTTCAGCTGTGCCGCAAATCCTGTGAACACAGGGCTACCGGTTAAAGCTACCGCCCCGGTATTGTCCGCTGCGGGTGCACGAAGGGCAACCAGCTTCTTTCCGCCGTCTCCGTACTTGGTAGGCTCTGTCAAAGAGTCAGGCTGGAAGCCGTATACGAAGTTGTGGTTTGCATCTACAATATATCCGTTTGCATCTACAGAGAACTGACCAACACGGGTATATGCGAAGTTGTTCTTCTTCATCTCTGCGGTTGTGGTCTTTGTATTTGCGGGATCCAGGGTAACTTCCTTATTGGATGCGCTGGTTACAAAGAATCCTGATCCGTTGATGGAAGCATTGAAGCCTCCCACATAGGATGGTGTACTGGAAGTAAAGTCAGTGGCAATTGACCCGGTTAAGGAACCGTATCCGTACTGCGCGGGGTTTGCACCACCGATGGTAGCATTACCGCTGGCTTCCTGCTTTCCTCCTGAAGAAGTACTGGATGTCTGATACATTGTATCCTTAAAGCTATATCCCTGAGACTTAAATCCGAAAGTGTTAACATTGGCGATGTTGTTACCGATAACGTCTAACTTGTTCTGATGTGCTCTCAAACCTGCTACTGCAGAATCCATTGCTCTTAACATATATTCTTGTCCTTTCCTCAACTGGTGAGTTTAAAAAATGAATGGCGCTTTTTGCGCATTTGAAACTTACTCCTTATTATCGGCTAAGTTTCTCAAATCTATAAAAGAAATAAAAATTAAATTTTAATTTTAATT
>NZ_DBHIGR010000178.1:0-4381 GCF_057249185.1 Oribacterium sp. | reverse complement strand
GGAAATCGCCACTGCGAAAACAATAATGCCCAACTGAATAAAACCGCTCATGCCGATTAGAAAGCCAATAAAAATAATGGGAATGGCCAGCTGTGAACAAATAGCACAAACCGGATTAATATTCCGGCTGATGACCAGGGGCATATAGCCTACCGCATCCTGAACAGCATGTCCGCACTCGTGGGCAGCAACACCGATGGCCGCAATGGAGGTGGAGTTCTCCGTGGCTTCCGACAGATTTACCGTTTTGTCCTTCGGGCTGTAGAAATCGCTCAGATGTCCTCTTACGGAAAGCACCTGCACATAGCCGATACCGTTTTTCTGTAAAATAATCTCCGCCGCCTCTCTTCCGCTGATACCTCTTTGGGAACGAACCCGGTCATATTTGGCAAAGGTGGACTTCACCAAAGAAGAGGCCAGCAGAGAAAGCCCCATGCCGATATAGACAAAAATCATTGTGGGATCAAAAAAATAGTATGAATAAGGCATCTTATCCTCCAAATCCTAGTAAGAAAGCAGGGGTATCCAAACGTTTTTTTCCTTCTACCTGAATTTCCAAAATTTCCAAATATCCTTCCCCTGTGGAAAGAAGAAGACGATTGTTCTCCTTATTGCGATACATCTTTCCTATACCGTCCTTCTTCCGAAAGGCCGCCTTCGCTTCCTCCGAAAGACTTTCCGGTAAATGGGCTAAGAGCATATCTTCTTTAATTTCTGAAAAGCTTTGAAAATTCTCCTCTTTCTGCTTGATAACTCTGGCTTTCCAGATCTTAAAGCTTTTCCCGTTGGGAAGAACACTGACTGCAGCAGGCCAGGGATTAAAGGCCCGAACCATAGCTTCAATTTCCACGGCAGGCTTATTCCAATTCACAAAACCGTCCTGCTTTACAATCATACTGCAATGACTGGCCTTTTCCTCTTCCTGAGCTCTCCTGGGGCAATTCCCCTTTTCCAAAAGGCTAAGGGTTTCCAAAATACAATCCTGAGAAAGCAAAGAAAGAGCTTCAAAAAGACTTTCTCCGGTTTCTTCCCCCGTTAAAGGAAGCTTCTTTTGAAGCAGGATGTCTCCGGTATCCATTCCTTCCGCCATCATCATGGTGGAAATACCGGTTTCCTTGTCTCTATGTAAAATAGCCTGCTGAATCGGAGAGGCCCCCCGATAAAGAGGCAGTAAAGAAGCATGAATGTTCACACAACCATAGCGGGGAATATCTAAAACTTCTTTAGGAAGAATCTGTCCAAAGGCAGCCACCACAATGCAATCCGGCTTTAATTCCTTTAAATATGCGAGGAGCTCTACATCCTTTCTCAAGCGATGTACGGAACGCACAGGAAGCCCCAGGTTTTCCGCTGCCTGCTTTACCGGTGTCTTTAGGAGATTTCCCTTTCTGTCCTTTGCTTTATCCTCCTGACTGACCACCAGGAGAATCTCATGTCCTGCCTGATGGATAGCCTCTAAGCCCTTCACTGCAAAGTCCGGGGTTCCCATAAACACGATTCTCAAATCATTTCCTCCTCTTCCAGCTCTTCATACTGCACATCTTCCAAATCTCCCTCTACCTTCTCCGTATACAGGACGCCCTGAAGATGATCATACTCATGACAGAAGGCTCTGGCCAAAAAGCCGGAAGCATCCAAGCTAAAGGGTTCCATGTTCTGATTCAGAGCCTCCACATGGATATTCATGGGGCGGGTAACCTTTCCTTCCTTTCCCGGAACGGAAAGACAGCCCTCTTCTCCGCACTGCTCCTCCTCTCCCACAGCTTCGATTTTAGGATTAATGCATACATAGCGAACACCGTCTCCGATATCCACCACAAAAAGCTGCTTTAAAATCCCCACCTGAGGAGCCGCCAGTCCAACGCCGTTGGCATCGTACATGGTTTCAAACATATCCTGAATCAAATCTCTGGTTTTATCCGTCATTTCCTTAATTTCTTTACACTTCTTTTCCAAAATGGAGTCTCCGATGGTACGGATGCTGCGAATTGCCATAAACTCTACCCTCTCTATAAAAGATCAAACTGGAGCTGAATCAAAGAGCGTTTGTCCTCTTTTCGAAGCTCCTCAACAAATAGATTTCTTAATCGAATGATTATATCATGGGATTCTTGCTTAATATAGATGATTTTCCTAAAATTATCCTTTAGCTTATAAATGGTGGCAGGGAAGGGGCCGAATAGCTCCCCCTTCTCCGCATCCACTATTCCCTGTATTCTTTTGATGGTCTTATCCAGCATCAGACTTAAAAACTCTTCCTCCTGATAGCTGCATTGGATAGCCAGCATTCTGGCAAAGGGAGGATATTCCAGTCTTTTCCGAAACTTCTTTTCCGATTGATAAAAAGCAAAATAGTCCTGTTGCAAAGCCAGATCCAGCACTTCCTCCTCGGGGCGATAGCTTTGAATCAAAACTTCTCCGGGAAGCTTTCCCCTTCCGGCTCGACCTGCTGCCTGAGTCAGAATCTGAAAGGCATATTCCCTGGCCTGAAAATCCGACTGAAAAAACAGCTGCTCCGCCGCCATAATGCCCACCAAGGTGACTTTCGGAAAATCATGTCCTTTTACAATCATCTGGGTTCCCAAAAGGATATCCGCCTTCTCCTCGGCAAAGTCCTGTAAAATTTCTTCATATTTTCCCTTTTTCCCTGTGGTATCTCCGTCCATGCGAAGAATTCTTGCCTTGGGAAAGACTGCATGGCAGATCTTTTCCAGCTTTTCCGTTCCGGTTCCGAAGGGGGAAATGTAGCTGCTGCCACAGTTCGGACAGTTCTTTTCCAGTTTTCTGCTATAGCCACAATAGTGGCATTGTAAAAAGCCGTTTTTATGTAGGGTTAAGCTCACATCACAATGGGGACATTTTAGACTCTTTCCGCATTTTCTGCAGCTGACAAAGGGAGAATAGCCTCTTCTGTTCATAAAGAGAATGCTTTGCTCCCCCCTTTCCAAACGCTTCAGTACCGCTTCCTCCAGCGCTTTGGAAAAAATGGAACGATTTCCCTCCTCTAATTCCTTTCGTAAGTCAATTAAAGTCAGCTTGGGTAAAATACTTCCCTCCACCGCCCTGTTTTTTAAAGTAAAAAGCCTGACTTTTCCTTCCTCCGCCTCCCGGAAAATATTGACGGAAGGTGTTGCTGATCCGAAAAGTACCGGACAGTTTGCCAACTCTCCCCTTTTTCTTGCCACATCCCGACTTTCATAACGAGGAGCGGTTTCCGACTTGTAGGAACGCTCCTGCTCCTCATCGATAATGATGAGTCCCAAATTGGAAAAAGGCGCAAAGAGTGCGGAACGGGGGCCCAGCAAAAGCTTCACCTCTCCGGACCGACATTTTTCCATACTTTCCGCCCGTTCTCCCTGGCTCATTTTGGAATGTAACACCGCCACCTGTCCGGGAAAACGTCCCTCCACCCGCATTCTGCTTTGGTGGCTTAGGGAAATTTCCGGAATCAGATAAATGACTTCCTTACCTTTGGCAAGACAGTCTTCGATTAAACGCAAATACAGCTCCGTCTTTCCGGATCCGGTAACACCGAAAAGCAGGGCGGAAGGCGCTTCCTCCTCCTGAAAATATTCCTGCATTGCAAAAAGAACCTCCTCCTGCTCTGCATTGAGTTTTGGAGCAGGATAGGGGTTTCCATATTGTATCTTTCCCGGCTTTGTTCTGTTTTTCGTCTTCTTCTTTACCGGAAGCACGGTTTTTAAGCATTGATTTAAGGTCGTTCCATATTCTTCCGCCATCCAGATGGCCAGATCCAAAAGCTGTTTTTCTACGGAAAACTCCTTTTCCAAAGGAGAAAGAATGTCTTTAATCTTCTCTTCCGGGAAGTCTGCCAGCTCCTCAATTCCTATCACATAGCCCTTTTTCTTGCCTCTTCCAAAGGGTATCAAAACAGGATCCCCGACGGATAAGGAAAATTCCGTAGGGACCCTATAGGTAAAACATTTATCGATAGATTCATGGGAAATATCTACGATTACTTTGGCAAACAATGCTTACTCCTTATTTCTTGAATCACCTTGGAAAGAGAAAGAGAATTGGAGGCCTTAAACAAAAGCAGGTCTCCCGGCTTAATTTCCTTTTCCAAAGCTATGGAAAGCTCCTCCAAACTAAAGCAGGCTGTTCCGGGAAGAAGCTTTTCTCCCATAGCTTTTCGAATCTCTTCTCCCTTCTTTCCTAAAGTAAATAATGCATCAATGGGGAGAGATTTTAAAAATTCTCCGATTTCCCGATGATAGGCGATTTCATTATCCCCCAGCTCATTCATATCTCCAAGAACGGCAATCTTTCTTTTTGCCCCTTTCTCTGAAGCCAAGACTTTTAAGGAAGCCTTCATGGAATCAGGAGAAGCATTGTAGCTGTCATCAATAATCATAATGCC
>NZ_DBHIGR010000177.1:0-4387 GCF_057249185.1 Oribacterium sp. | reverse complement strand
TGCTTCCCTCTAAACTTATATATAGATTATCCCGCCTTCCGCGAAAAATCCCTGATAAGAATAGAAAAAGAATGGGGAAATTGTATCATTTCCCCATTCATAAAACAAGGTTTAGAGAGCTTAGTTTTCACTCTCCGGCATTCTCTAAGACAATTCTATATTCCTCTATCCTGATTCCTTACTCGTTTCGGATAGCCGCAAGAGGACTTAGCTTCATGGCTCTTACAGAGGGGAAATAACCGGATAGCATACCCACCAGCATGGCAAAGCCGATAGCAAAAAGAGCAAGCCAAGCCGGAATCAGGGAAAGCTGTCCTTCTCCGCCATTGGTAAAGCCGCTCAGCACATCGCTTCCTCCGCCGCCGGTTAAGCTGTTAATAATCGCGGAAATGCCGTAGCTTAAGGCAATGCCGATTAAGCCTCCGAAAAATCCGATAAGAGCGGATTCTGTCAGGAACATATTCCGGATATCCCCCATATCACAGCCCAATACCTTCATGACACCGATTTCTTTGGTTCTTTCGAAGATGGACATCATCATGGTGTTCATGATTCCGATGGCTGCAACCAGTAAGGAAACTGCACCGATTCCTCCCAAAACCATTTGCACCATGTTGATGGAGTCCTGGCTTTGCTTTAACCATTCCAGGTTAGAGTATGCGGAGTACCCCATATCCGTAATCGTCTTCTGAACCTCGGATACATTTTTCATATCATCTACGAAAACATAGGCTTCATCGTAGACATAGTAACGAAGAGGCTTTCCGTTCTTTCCCGTCTTGGGATCCGGAACCAGGTCCTTCTTATAAATCTTCTTTAGGAAGGCCTTCAAAGTGTCAATATCCGCATAGGCATACATGGATTCCTCACTGTAATCCTCTGCTGTACCTTCCATGATACCGGCTGTCTTAAGAATGTATTTTTTCTGAGGCTTATTGTTTGCTGTCTCCGGCTGGTCTTTGCTGACTCCGTTAGGATTGGATACCTGCTTTTCCGGGAAAATGTAGAAAATAGTATCCTTCATGGGGTTGGCCACATAGCTATCCTGCCAGTTTTTCACCTTATGAAAGGAGCTTCCTACCGTATTTCCGTAGACCAATGTAAGTTCAGAATCTCCGGCTGGGGGCGTCGTTCCCTCCTTTAATTTCATCTGGGAAAAATACGCCTGAGAAACACCCCGAATACTGTAGTTGGCCTCATAGGCTCCGAATTTTGCAGTAATCGGCACTTCCAAGGAGGGGGAAACACCGGTGACATGGGGGATAGTCTCCAATTGCTTCAGGCTGTCATCCGTCAGCTGTACCGCCGCTTTTTTACCGGTATTGTCTGCCATCCCTCCGTAGTTACTAATGTTGATTTTCGTTAGTGAGCCGGAGTTTTTAAAGGACTGCATAAGAGATTCACTCATTCCCAGTCCCAGGCTCACCATGACTACAATGGAGGAAGTACCGATGACTACACCCAAAACCGTAAGTACCGTTCGGAACTTTCTTCGTTTTAAGTTGTTAATGGCCAAGAGAAATAAATCTACTACCTTCATTTAGCTCTTCTTTCTTTTCTTACGAATGAAATAGGCGGCTCCTCCCACAGCAGCTACTACTGCTGCTCCTATGCCAATGCCTTTAACCGGGAGGGAAGAAGTGGGTTTGGTTTCAGTAAGGTCTCTGCTGGCTCCGCCTGCATCATCCATAGAATCCGTCTCCGCAGCTTCCGTTACCGTTAAAGTAATTTCGGTTTTTTCCGTGGCCTTGTTTCCGTTTACATCCTCATAGGAAATTTCTACGGGAATGGTAGTCTCCCCATCCGTTGCCTTAACGGCGGAAAGCATAACATCCACAGAGCCTGTTTCACCGGGCTTAATGTTTCCTACATAGGCCGTGGTCTTTTTGATGCAATCATTTTCAAAATTGGCGGTAACATTGTAGAGCATCACACGTCCGGTATTATTGATACTGAACATGGCGTTGGCCTCATTGCCCACAGGCACACTGGAGGGATTCACATCAAAGTTGGAAAATCCCATTCTTGCCACCTGATTTACCGGAATATCAATATCCACCTTCTCCTCCGCATTCTTAAAGTCGGGAGAATCGTATTTTTCATTAATGGTCAAAATATAAGATTTGGGATCCACTCCCGCATTGGCCTTTACATTCAGTCTAAGCTCCGTGCTGGCACCCGCCGCAAGGGAATTCACCACGTAGGAGTTGGAACCTTCGGAAATGGCAAACACGGTCTGCTCCTGGGCTTTCTCCGAGGTCAGAGTAAAGAGAATATTGCTTGCCGCAATGGAGCTGGAAGCATTTTTCATGTTTAAAATCAAGGTGAACTCGTCTCCGGCATATACCTTTTCCGGCTCTGTTCTATAGGAATCCACGATGATTCTGGCCTTACTACGGTCGTTAGCGTTAAAGTCTCTCAGCTTTTCCTTCTCCACATCCACCATGTTGGGATTCTTCACATTGACAAAGAAGGAATAGGTATCCGTAACAGTAACTGTGCTTCCCGGTGCCAGCTTGTAGCTTACCGTATAGGACAGGGGATAAAATCCGGTGGCGGCATTTTGCTTAATAGCCATGGAATAGGCAGGGGAAATCACCTCTCCCTTTTCCACCTTGGCATAATCTCTGTCGTAGTTGGCTTCGTTAATGGAGAAGGGGAAATCCTTCACCGCCTCCGCCTTTGCCGCAGCAGTAAGCTGTACCGCTTCCTTTTCCGCCAAGGACATATTCATCTTAATCTTTACATCATAGAGGGTCTTTCCGCTTTGATTTCGGAAGTTTACATTGTAATTCATGGCGTTGGGATAGGTTCCCACAGGGGTACTCTGGTTCTCTCCCACTACAAAGGCCTGGGCCACGGTCTTGGTTCCGGAATCCTTTACCTCTCCGCTTTCCGTGATGAAAACGTTTACAAACTCGGTTTTATTCTGTGTCTGGCTGGCTCCCGGTACATCATACCAGATGGTAAAGGGTACACCGAAGTAGCCGTCACTGGTATTTCCGCTGCTGTCCTTCATCTTCAATGCATCGGAACGGACATTCACCTTAAAGGATAACTCCTTGTACTCTCCCTTTTTCAGGCTTCCCAATTTCTGCTCCTGGGTGAAAAGAGAAGCATTCACTTCGAAGGGATAGACGCCTCCATCCACCGGATAAACGTAGTTTAAGCCGTTGTTGTAGGCATTGTTTTTTCCGGCCTTATAGCCCTCTTCCCAAGCATCCTTCTGTGCCTCACCCTGCTCATCTTCATCGGAAGAATCCTTGTAGGGATTGTTCTTTTGCGTCTTTTGGGGGCTGTTCTGGGTGGTCAGATAGCTTTGGTCGTTGGATAAACGCACTCTTACATTATTAATCACATCGGAATTCGGATTACTAAGACCGTTTAAGCCGTTGTAACCGATACGAACCTTCACTTCCATTTCCTGTCCCGGATATCCTGTGGGCACGTCCTGAACATCATGAATAAAGGTATTCAGATTGGTATTCACATAGCCGGCATAGCTTCTTTGACTGAAAAACGGAAGCATAAGGCTAAGGCACAAAAAGAGTGAAAATAGGGTTTTCCCCATATTTTTCTTTCTATCGACTGTCTTGGTGGAAACCTTAGACATCTTCTTACTGCTGTATTTTATCTCTTTCATCTTGCTTCTCCTTCTTACTGCTTCGCCGCTTTATCTTCTATCTTTGGAGCATCTTGATTCTCCTGTCCATCTTCCGAAACTCCTATATTTTCCGCGTGTTTCGAATTTTCCGAAAAATCTGCTGTTTTCTCCGGCTTATCCACAACGGTATAGGGCGGGGCACCGTTTTCCCGTAAAATTTCTTCTTCGATTTTGCTTTCTTTTCGAATGACGGTTTCCACAATCCTACCGTCCACCACTCTAAGCTGTCGGTCAGCCCAGGAGGCGATATGGGGATCATGGGTAACCATAATCAGTGTCTTCCTTTGTTTCTCTACGATATTTCGCATCAAGGCCAAAACCTCTTCCGTGGTATGGGAATCCAGGTTTCCGGTAGGCTCGTCCGCAAAAATAATCTCCGGATCAATCACCAAGGCCCTGGCAATACCCACTCTTTGCTGCTGTCCTCCGGACATCTGGTTGGGAGAACGATTGGCTTCCTTTCCGATGTTCATAAGATCCAGATATTCCAAAGCCTTTTTGTTTCTTTCTTCCTTGGAAACCCCTCGAAACATCAAAGGCATGGCCACATTTTCCATGGCATTCAGGAAGGGAATCAGGTTGTAACTTTGGAAAATGAAGCCTACATGCATCCTTCGAAAAGCCACCAGCTGTTTCTCATTCATTTTTTCAATGGACTCTCCGGTAATGGTGATGCTGCCCTTGCTGGGCTTTTCCAGACCTGCCAGCATATTCAGGCAGGTT
>NZ_DBHIGR010000176.1:0-4413 GCF_057249185.1 Oribacterium sp. | reverse complement strand
AAATACCCCGGAATCAGCCTGCACCGTAACAAGCACACCGGAAAGTTCTTTTTCGGCATAAAATGCATTCTCTTCTGTAGCTTCAGACTCTATTGCTGAAATTTCTTTTTCGATTTCATTTTTTTCTTCGACTACATTTTTTCCCATTACGTTTTCTTCAAGCGCATTTTCTTCAAGTGCATTTTCTTCCATCACGCTTTCAGAATAAGTTGTACTCTTTTCTTCCGGAAAACTTTGCTTTATTCCTTCAGACAGTACCGTTTCATTTGCTATAGTTGCTGCAGAAACATAGGTAGAAAAGCTGCAAGATAATGCCAGAAGTAATGCCAATGCTTTTTTTGCTCTTTTTCTCATTTTTCTCCTCATATATTGTTTTACAAGTTCACATTTGGCTTCTGTAGAAAAGAATACCACATGCATTAAATTATAGCAATATTGCTATTTTTTAAGAGATAATTTTAAAGTAATCTATCATCTTAAATGTAAGATTCATACGGATAAAACATGATGATTCAATTTTACCGGTTTATAGTAGCTTAGAAAAAAATGAAATAAATATATTGCAATATTCATTACGTTTGCATTACAATAGAAAAAACAAATTTTTCGATAAGAAAGGAATAGAGAAGCTATGGGACAGGCGGTAAATGTGAATTTTCGTTTGGATGCAGAAGATAAAAAGAATATGGAGCAGGTATGTACAGAACTGGGACTCAGCATGAGTGCCGCTTTTACCATATTTGCAAAGAAGGTGGGAAGGGAACATAGAATTCCTTTTGATGTTTCCGTGGATCCATTTTATAGTGAAAGTAATATAAAGGAGTTAAAAAGACGTATCGAGAGTGTACGTTCAGGAAAGAGCACATTAAAGGAACATGATTTGATTGAGGTGGATTAATGGCTATCAATGTATAGGAAAACCGGAGCCACTGAAGGGAGACCTCAGTGGCTATTGGAGTGTTCATATTGATGAAAAAAATAGAATTGTATTTCGTATCACAGAAAAACATATAGAAATTATGCAGTGCGGTTCACATTATCATGACAAATAATTTATTTCATTACCTCTACACCATCCGGCAGCAGCTCCGCATTTACGATGGGGTTTCCGCTCATTTTCACTTTCTTTAGGTTGGGAAGATTCCGAAGAACGGAAATGTCGGAGATATAGTTATTCGAGAAATCCACCTCCTCCAGGGTACTAAGGCCATCCAGGCAATCCAGGCTTTGCAGTTTATTGTCACTGATATTCAGACTCTTTAAGGCCTTGTAATGAGAGAGGAAAGACTTTGCATTAGTGGAAAAATCTTCCGATTCATCATCCAAATTCTTGAGTGTTGCGTTTGTGAGGGTCAGGCTCTCTACCGTGTTGTCGTCCTCCATGTGGCTTAGAGAAACGGGAAGAACAGGATAGTCACTGGATGAGCGACTTTTGTTCGGAGAGAAAATAAGCTCTTTGGCCCCGTTATTTGTAAAAGTTTGGGTATAATCCGTATATTTATCAAAGGGCAAATCCTGGAATTCCAGATGTGTAAGGGCAGGAAGTGTCCGAAGGATAGGTCCCAAGTCCGGCTGAACCGCACCGATAATGCCGTTTCCCACAATGATTAAATCCGTTAAAGCATTCATTCCCTGCAGAAAATCTGCACTGTATTCAATACTATAGTTATGGATTGTCAGCGTCTTTATGGAAGGCATGTGGGCAATGGAATCTCGATCCAGGGAATAGCAGTTCACATTTTCCAAGGCGCTTAAGCCATGTAAATCAGGAAGCTGATATGTGTGATACCCGAAGGAAAGCGTCTGTAAAGAACTGAGGGTGCTGAGGGCATTAACATTTTCCAGGGAAGAGCAGTCAATGGAGAGGCTGTTTAAGGAAAGATGTCCCGATAAACCGTCCAAATTCAAAATTGAAAGGTCTACTAAACTTAGGGATTTTAATTTCGGCATGTTTTGCACGAAGTTCAAGTCCTTTACATCCTTTAAATTCCGTAAGGAAAGCCGCTCCAGCTGGGGCATACCGGAAAGTACGGCAACATTTTCCACGGAACTATCTCCTGTTCCCAAGAGGTCCAGACTGTTTAGGCTGCTTAAAGAGGAAAGGGGAGAAAGATCCATGGGGCTTTTGTCCGCATTAAGCTCCAGAGCAAGCGTCTTGAGCTTCGGAAAGTTTCGAAGGAACAGAAGCCCCTTCGTATAGTCATCATCGATATGAAGGGTGAGCTCTTCCAGAGAAGAAAATGCTTTAAAGGGCGCGTCCTGGTCTTCTCCCTCTGCATCCTCGCCGGAGTAGGAATCACCGGTAGCATCATCGTCCAGAGTAATGTTGTAGAGTCCAAGAATCTGTTCGGGACTCGCGAAAAGCTTCGCGAGAGTTCGGAAATCCTCATATTCTCCGGAAAAATAGCGGAGATTGGTCAGGCTCTTAAGGGTATTCGCATCGGCGTTGGCACTATAGTCGAAGTGCACCTGATAACCAAGGGAGAGCTTAATCAGGCCTGTAAAAACCTGCATATCCGCTTCATCGATGGTATCAGTGATAGGAAAATAAAGCGTTTCCGGGTCCTTGGCCGTGCCGTCCTCATTCATAGACTTTGCATAGTCAAACTGCCACTTCTCCGTTTGGTCGGAACCGGCCTTGCTGGCTTTATGAATGGACAGGAAAGCAAGAGAGTTGTAATCCTCCCTTGTAATATCCTTCAAGCTTTTTCCGAAGGCCGTTTCTACGAAGCTTTTTACGGTTTCATCCTCCGGTACAGTCCGAAATTTCGTCGTCGTCAGAGTAACGCTTTTATGAGGCGCACGAAATGTATTGCTGACGAAAAGCATTAAGGTGATAAATAGAAGTATGCCAACGAGGGCAACCGTCTGCACGGCATTGAGTTCCTGCCTTGCCGGAGGAGTGCTTCTTTGCTGCCCCATATTGACATTATCGATATGAATGTTCTGGGTGATATTCGGCTTGCTAGGCTCGATGTAGACTTTGGTTTTACAATATTCACAGGTCACGAAGCCTTCCTTCATTCCCTCCGGAATATGCAAGGTGCCGTGACAGTTGGGACATTCCATTTTTGTAAGAGTCATTGCTTTACGCTCCTTCTTGTATTCTGACTTCTCCAGTATAGCACGGCAGTGGGGCTTTGGGCAGGGATTCTTCTTTCTTTTTGAAGGCTGTTCAATCTGTTTTCAAAGAATAACATGCAAAATTTTCGTATCTAATGTATCATACAAGATACATGTAAAATGCTTTGACAGAAAGGAGAATCATCCGTTTTCTCAAATTTGTATGGAATCAAAAGGCCGAATCAGCCCTAGGAAAATCGGATGAAGGTAAAACTATGAAAATCATTGAAAATAATAGGGTATTTGCCTTTGACAGTAAAAATGAATGCGTAGCGGAGGTGATGGACGGAGAAACCGTCATTTTTCGTACCCATGACTGCTTTGATAATCAGCTTAGTGAAGAGGGAACATGCATCGGAGCTTTGAACTGGGACCGAATCAATCCCGCCACCGGCCCTGTCTATGTGCAGAATGCAAAGGCAGGAGATGTCCTCAAGGTGGAAATCCTGGAAATTGCGCTGGATAAGCAGGGCGTAATGTGTGCCCTTCCGGACAATGGCGTGTTAGGTTCTTTGGTGAAAGAAGAGTCTGTTAAAAGAATTAAGGTGGAAGAGGGAAAGGTTCATTTTAACGACAAGCTTGTTTTTGATGTTATGCCCATGATTGGCGTTATCGGTGTTGCGCCGGAAAATTCTTCCATCAACTGCGGTACACCGGGCTGCCACGGCGGAAACATGGACAACAAGCGCATTAAAGTTGGGGCAAGCCTTTATTTTCCTGTATTCCATGATGGTGCCATTTTCTCCTTGGGAGATGTGCATGCAGCGATGGGAGACGGAGAGGTAATGGTCAGCGGGGTGGAAATTTCCGAAGAGGTGAAGGTAAGACTGTCCGTGATTAAGGGAATCAGCATTGAAACCCCTATGCTGGAAAATGAAGAGATTTGCGGTGTAATCTACTCCCACGAGGAGATAGAAAAGGCGATTTTCCATGCGGTACGTATCATGAATGAAAGAGTACAGGAGAATCTGGGACTCTCCTTAAACGAAGCCGGAATGCTTCTTAGTGCGGTGGGAGATCTGCGTTTCTGTCAGGTGGTGGATCCGGAAAGAACCGTGATGATGTGTGTACCAAAGAAGATTATGAAAAGTCTTTTTTAAGAGATGATGTTATGTTAGGAAATCAATTAATTGTTACAGCAACGGAGATGCAGGACAACTTTGGTAGGTATCTTGCTATGATTCAGGAGGGCAATGAGATTATCGTCACAAAAAACGGAAAAGAGGTAGGCCGTTTTATTCCGCGAGAAAAGGCGGTATCTTATTTAACGGATTCTCTTGCAGGGATACT
>NZ_DBHIGR010000175.1:0-4453 GCF_057249185.1 Oribacterium sp. | reverse complement strand
GCTCATTAATAACATAGAATGAAAGATTGCTTTTCCTATCTCGAAAAACACTGTCTTCCCAGTGCCCCCAGTTTTTTTCCACTGACTTTCTGATATAATTTACCTCAGCAAAATCGTTAGGCTTCTTCATTATCGGTAAAACCAACAATACTAGGGTAAGCCAGGAAAGGATCAAGATTAGTAGAAAATAGAGATACCCTTTTTTCATTGTCCTTCTCCTAATGTCAACATGTACCCTATCCCCCAAACCGTCCTTAAAACTTGCGGTTCGTTAGGATCTATCTCTATTTTTTCTCTTAATCTGCGAATGTGGACATTTAGTGTATTATCTCCGGTGATACTATCCTGCCATACATTTTGGAATAATTCCTCTTTCGATATGGTTCTGCCTTGATTTTTCAGGAGATAGAAAAGTAACTTTTTTTCCATTCCTTTCAGCTTTATTCTTTCCCCGGCACTATATAATTCTTCTTTTTTAAAATCCGCCTCACATCTTCCCACGCTCACGCCGTCTAATTTATCTTCCGGATAATATCGTTTCAAGAAAACCTGTATTTTGGCAAGCAAATAACTGAGGGCATAAGGTTTTTGTATGTAATCATCCCCTCCGATATGTAAGGCTAAAATCATGTCATCCGTACTGCTACGTGCACTGATAAAAATAATAGGTACATCCGTCATTTGACGGATTTTCTTACAAAGCTCAAACCCGGATTCATCACCTAAGTTAATATCCAGTAAAATCAACTTTACCCTATCCTTGGAAAGAACTTCAAAACATTGCTCCTGAGACTCAGCCGTAACAGTACTTATGCCAAATAAGTTCAAATATTCACTTGTAGCATCCAGCAAACTTTTCTCATCATCAATTATTAGACAATCATAAATCATAAAAACAGCTCTACCTCACTTTCTGCTTCTTCCTGTATGCGTTAATAAATAGATGGTAGATTTGTATATTCTTTACTTTGTTTGAATAAAACTTTACTGACTCTTTCTTAGGATAAAACTTTACTTACTTTTTCTTGCAGACAAAGGCGTGCCACTCCCCTTCCTGCAGCTCTTCCAGAATTTCCCATTCCTTCACTGCTTTCAGAGTCTTTCTAACTTCCTCCGCCTTTTCTTCCAAAATTCCGGAGGCAATAAAGATTCCTCCTTCTTCCAAAAACTTCGGTACTTCCGGTGCTAAGGCAATGATAACCGGAGCTAAAATATTGGCTAAAACCAGGGAAAAGGGCTTTTCTTCACAGCTTTTCCGAAAGGCCAGCTCTTCCTTTTCCTGTCCCAGAATATTTCCGATAAAAAGTGTCATCTGATCCTTAGAAAGGGTATTTTTCAAAAGATTTTCTTCCACTGCTCCCTCACATAGAGGGTCTAAATCCGTGGCGAATACTTCCTTTGCCCCCATCTTTAGCGCAGCAATGCCCAGAATTCCGGAGCCGGTTCCCAAATCCAGAACCCTTTCCTTTCCCTTTCCGTATTTTCCTAAAGCCTGAAGGCAGAGCTTGGTGGTTTCATGCTGTCCCGTTCCGAAGGTGGTGCCCGGGTCTACCGATAGCAGGATTTTCCCCTCTGCTTCCTTCGGGATTTCCTCCCAGCTTGGGCAGATGAAAAAGTCTCCCACAGCAAAGGAATGGAAGAAGTCATGCCAAGCATTCATCCAGTCCTTATCCTCCGTTTCGGATTGGGTAATGGTTCCCTTACCGATATTGCAGTAGGAAGACATATTTTCCAGCTCTTTTCTCAATGCTCTGAGAATTTCATCGCACTCTTCCTCCGTGAAAATGTTAGAAGAATTCAAGGTATAGGAATGATCCACCAGGGGGTCAGAGAAGGCCTTTTCCACCTCTTCCTTTCGACTTTCCTTATCTTTTTGGGTAAGCACTTCCACATAAAAGGAAAGGGTGGCGTCCTCTATGCTGTCATCTCCCTCGGGATAAAGGTCTACAAACATCGTTTTCGCCTCTTCCTCGGTAATCCCCCGCTGGTCGGAAAACTCTACCCCCTCAATCCCCAATTCTTCCATAAGAAATGCGGCCAGAATCTCCTCCGCCTCAACAGTGGTATCAATGCTATACTTACGCCAAACCATAGCAACCCCTTTCCTTCTTTCTTTCCCTCTTTTTAATAGTAAAAAACAGGGGCTACAAAAAATCCGGTATATTCAAACTGATATGCAGTATAGGTCTAAAATAGGGGTAATCTGAGCCCGTCAGTACTTACTGAAAGCGAGCAAAGCGAAGCTTGAAGTTAGTACTGCTACGAAGGCGAAGTTAGCGGGAGCGTGCCCCGAGTTTAGACCTATGCTGCATGACGAATGTTTCAGATTTTTGTAGCCCCTTTCTTTTATGCCTTAAAAAATTTCCTTAGAACCGGCAGTTCCTCTTTTAAAACAGAAATGCATTCCTCCAAATCTCTCTTCTCCGTATACTGGGAGAAGGAAAATCGCAGGGTGGAATCCAAATCACCATGGCTTAGCCCGATGGCTTTCAAGGTGCCGGAGATTCCGGGATGGTTAGAGGAGCAGGCCGAGCCGCTGCTGACATAGATTCCTCTTTCCTCCAAGGCATGAAGCAGAACCTCCGCCTTTACGCCCTGAAAGGCTGCGGAAACGATGTGGGGTGCGGATGCTTCTCCTTTTTCCGAATGTACGGTCACGCCCTCTATTTTTTCCAATTCATCAATAAAGAAATCCTTCAAATGATAGAGCATTTCCTGCTTTTCTTTAAAATGGCTGTAGCTAAGCTTTGCCGCAAGGCCAAGTCCTGCAATACCGGGGATATTCAGGGTACCGGAACGAAGACCGTTTTGATGTCCTCCTCCCAGCATAAGCGGGAAGAGTTTTACCTTTTCATCCACATACAAGAAGCCAATCCCCTTTGGGCCATGAAGCTTGTGTCCGCTGACAGAAAGCAGGTCTACCATATCTCTCTTGGGACGAAGTTCCATTTTTCCATAGGCCTGAATGGCATCCGTATGGAAAAGGGTTTTAGGATTCTTTGCCTTAATGCATTGTCCGATGGCGGAAATGTCCTGAACCGCTCCCATCTCGTTGTTTACCGTCATAATGGAAACCATAATGGTATCTTCCCGAATGGCATTTTCCAAATCCGTAAGAGAAATATGTCCCTTTTCATCCACCGGAAGGACGGTTAAGGAAAAACCGTGCTGCTCCAAAAACTCCAAGGGTTTATAAACCGCCGGATGTTCAATGGCGGAGGTAATGATGTGCTTTCCCTGTCTCTCCATACCAAAGCAGGTTCCCATAAAGGCGGTGTTGTTGGACTCCGTTCCTCCGGAAGTGAAAATAATCTCTTTTTCCTTGCACTTTAAAGTGTTTGCAATGGTCTCTCTGGCCTCACGATAATAGGCTTCCGCTTCCACGCCCATCTTGTGCTTTGCCGACGGGTTTGCATAGTCTGCCAACATGGTGGTGGTCATCAAATCCGCCACCTCAGGATATACCTTGGTACTGGCTGCATTATCCAAATAGATACTTCTCATCTTCTTCTCCTTCCGGTCTTACTCCGTTGTTGCATATTCCAGCTGCATCATAATCAGGCTTAATGCCGTAATGGCTGCAGTTTCTGTCCGTAAAATGCGTTTTCCCAGACTGATAGGGAGGAATCCCTCTCTCATGGCTTGCTCCACCTCTTCCTTGGTAAAGCCTCCCTCCGGCCCGATACAAAGGGCAATGGAGCAGTTCTTCTTCCCTTTCACAGCTGCTTCCATCTTAGCGAGGATTTCTCTTGTGGGAATTACGCCTCTTTCATTTTCATAGGGCAAAAGCTTAAAATCACAATCCTTCACATAGGAAAATGCTTCCTTCCAGCCCATTCCGTTTTCCATTTTTGGAAGAATAGAACGCTTACTCTGCTTTGCCGCAGAATCCATAATGCTTTGCCATCGACTGATTTTCTTCTCTTCCTTTTTTTCCTTCAGCTTCATCACCGTGTTCTTACTTTCCAAAGGAATCAGGGCGGAAATCCCCAGCTCCACCGCCTTTTGAATAATCCATTCCATCTTATCCCCCTTGGGAAGGGCTTGAAGCAGGATAAGTTTTGCAGGCAGCTCATGGGGCTCTTCTCGAAAGCAAATGGAAAGACTTGCCTCATCCTCCGAAAAGGACTGAATTTCACATTGATAATCCACCCCTTCTCCATCGGAAATCAGGATTTTCTCCCCAATTTGCCCGCGCAAAACCTTATGTAGATGGTGAAAGTTCTCTCCTCTTAAAAGGATTTTCTCTTCCCCTATCTCTTCTTTCGACACAAAAAAATGATGCATTAGCTCTTCCTTTTCTCGGAAATAATCTTAAAAACTCCTTTATCTTACAGCTTTCGGGAAAAGAATACAATCCCTCGCTTAGGAAGGAAAAAAAGCATCGAAAAGTAAGAAAAGAATCGAGTAGGAGGCGGCGACTAACCGCCGTCCTCTCACAGCACTGTACGTA
>NZ_DBHIGR010000174.1:0-4512 GCF_057249185.1 Oribacterium sp. | reverse complement strand
CCGCAATATTGGTACAAACCTTATTCAAGAAGTAACGGTCATGGCTGACTACAATCACGGTATTTTCAAAGTTAATCAGGAAGTCCTCCAGCCACTCAATAGATCCCAAGTCCAGGTGGTTGGTAGGCTCGTCCAAAAGCAGGATATCCGGATTTCCGAAAAGCGCCTTAGCCAAAAGTACCTTCACCTTCTCGGAACCCTTTAGCTCGTTCATCATCTTGTGGTGAAGCTCCGGGCCGATTCCCAGGCCGTTTAACATGGTCTCCGCATCGGACTCCGCATTCCAGCCGTCCATCTGGGCAAATTCCCCTTCCAGCTCTGCTGCACGGATACCGTCCTCATCGGAAAAATCAGGCTTTGCGTAAAGCGCGTCCTTTTCCTGCATCACTTCATACAGGCGCTTATTTCCCATGATTACGGTACTAAGCACCGGGTAAGCATCATATTTAAACTGATCCTGTTCCAATACGGACAAACGCTGTCCCGGGGTAATGATGACTTCACCGGAAGTGGGCTCCAATGCTCCGGATAAAATCTTTAACAAGGTGGACTTACCGGCACCGTTGGCACCGATTACCCCATAACAGTTCCCCTCCGTAAACTTGATGTTGACCTCTTCAAAAAGGGCCTTCTTCCCTACACGATAGGTTACATTACTTGCTGCAATCATTTTTCCCCTCTCTGCTTCCGATATTTCGGAACTTTTCTACAAAATGGCTTTTTCCCACCTATTATAAGGGGAAAGCGGAAGAACTGGCAAGGGGAGTAGGGCTTTTCCCCAAAAAAGTTCTTTGTTAAGCATCCGAGCGGCCATAGCCGTTCTTCATCTGGCAGCTGACTTCATAGAGTACTTTATCCAGTACGTCTTCGGTTTCTTTCTTTAACATGTCCGCTATCTTTGCATTGCATTCTTCTAATAAAGAGGAAATTCCTTTTTTCTTCTTTCCGTGCTTTTCCAGCTCTTCTTCAAAGGCCTTCATAATCGTGTAAGCCTTAGTGGGCACCTTGCTCTGGTAGCGTTCAATATGGGAGCGGCAGTGGCTGTATTGGCTATCTGCCAAAGCTCCGATAATGCGATTTGCCCAGTAGAAGCTTTCCGTAGTTACCCGCTTTTCCGTATTGGCAAAGTATTCCGGAGTCTTATCGATATTGGCATAGAAGGGCACAAAGGCGTTGAAGGTGTTGGAGCCGAAGCATACCCATTCCAAAACCGCATATTCCTTAGGCACATTCGGACGAATCTGGGTAAGGCTTAAGAAATTGTTTCTGCTAATCCCGATGGGACGGTACTTTCCTCTTTCCTTTTCCTCCCCGTATTTTCCGTAGCAGTCGTAGGGAGTGCCTTGAAAATGTGCGGAAAGGATATATTTTACATCCTCCGGAGTAATCTTTAATTCCGGGCATAAGCACCAGGGAATGTCATCGGATTCCGGGGTAAACTCCGCATTTTCCCCCTCGAAACGGAAGGTATTTCGGTTAAAATATCTTGCCATATACCAGGCTCTTGGGGTGTTATACACATGGTCCGCATCGGAATGGGAGCCGAAGCACTCTCTTGGATTAATCCAGTCTCCCCCGGTCTTTTCGATTTCGTCTTCAAAGCGCAGATCTAAATGATTCTTTTTGATAAATTCCTTTAAATCCTTGGAACAGATGTATTCCTCCTGCTGCCCAAAGGCATCTTCAAAGTCAAAGTAGTCGATGCCCAGCTGGTTTGGCATCATCACATAAGCATTGTCCGGCACTCTTCTGGCAATGTAGTGATGTCCGCCAATGGTTTCCAGCCACCAGATTTCCTCCGAGTCGGAAAAGGCAATGCCGTTCATCTCGTAGGTTCCGTACTGCTCCAGTAATTCTCCTAAACGAAGCACACCCTCTCTAGCGGAGTGAATGTAAGGAAGCACCAAAGTAACTAAATCCTCTTCACCGATTCCGCCGATTTGCTCCTCTTCTCCGTCTTCCGCCTTCTTATACACTACCAGAGGGTCTCCGGAGAGCACCCGCTCATTACTGGTAATGGTTTCCGTTGCGGTCATGGAAACATTTTCACTGTTTACCCCTGCTGCACCCCAGATGCCTTCTCCTGCCACCGCATTGGGCATGCAGGTGTAGCGAAGGGGATTCTTGGGAAGGGGAATGGTCACATGGGACAGTACCGAGGTATAAGTCTCGCCCTGGTCCTTGGGTTCCACCACTATAAACTTCTTAGGGGAAAATGATCCTGAGCCGGAATCCTCATTTCTTGCAATCATAGTGGACCCGTCGTAGGATGCCTCTCTTCCTACCAAAATCGTTGTACAAGCCATCTTCTGCCTCCTTTATGTCTTATCCTTTTGTTCTGCTGAGGGTTTGTGACATTTGCTTTCTGCCTTTAACCTCTATTTGTTCTGTTTTTTAGTATACCCCATTCCTAAGGGCTTTTCTATAGACGGAAAGATTCTTTCCCTTTTCATCTATTTGTATATTTTAAACAAAGTTCTAAAAAATAATATTTATTCTTATTTACTCTTTGTCTTACTTTAGAGCTTAATTAATTTTGTATCTTGCCGATAATCTAATACTTACACAGAACCGTAAGCAAAATACCATTATCTTAAACTGTTAGTATGCAGAATAGTATGCAAAAACAATGAAGACCAAGATATTGGACTCATCCTAGGAGGGGATTATGAAAAAGAGATGGAACCAGTCCACTAAATTAGCCTTTTTTTCGATCGGGAGTATTCTGCTTTTGCTCCTAACCGCATTTGCCGGTGTAGTAAATAAGGTGCAAAGCAAAAAAGCTACAGAGCTTATAAAGGAGCAGTTTGAATTAACCGTGGCTGCCGGAGACTATTCCGATGGTAGTGTTACCCTGAGTAAAACCTCCAGAGCCTATGCCGCAACAGGCGATAAAGCTTATTTGGATGCCTACAACAAGGAACTGACCGTGGATAAAAACCGGGAAAATGCCGTGGAGGTCATGCATAAATACGGTTTAAGCGAGTCGGAAGAGGCCGCCTTAAAGGGAATGTCCGATGCCTCTACCTATCTTGCCGGTTTAGAGGCTCAGTCCTTTACCATGGTGGAACAGGGAGATCTTAAGGGAGCCTTGGACTTACTCTACAGTCAGGACTATCAGGAGAAGGAGCAGGCGGTTTCCGATGACTATGACACTCTTTATGATGAGGTAGCGGAAAGAACGCAGGGAGAGAGTCATGCTGCAGAACAAATGGCTGCCCTGACCCAATTTCTCAGCCTTTTCCTCCTGATTCCCACCATTATTTTCGTACTCATAACCGTGTTCTTCGTTCGGACAGAGCTGATGAAGCCTCTCCTTGCTATCAAAAATTGTATGCTGGGACTTTCTCAGGGTGAGCTGATGAATACCCATTTGGCTCTTCCCGTAGATGAAACCGAGGTGGGAAGCACCGTAAAGGCCATTAAGGATATGAATGCCCACTTAAAGTCCGTTATTGCAGATATCGTAAGCCGTTTAGGCAATATGGCTGCCGGAAATTTCCGGGATGAAGCCGCTTGCCCGAAGATGTACAAGGGAGATTATTCCGCCATCTGTGAATCCTTAAAGACCATCCAGTCCATGCTGAAGGGCACCTTATTGGAAATTGAAAATGCCTCTAAAGAGGTCAATGCTTCCGCCAAGGAAGTTTCCCACGGCAGTGATGTGCTTTCTCAGGGAGCCGCTGAACAGGCCAGCTCCTTGGAAGAGCTTTCCGCTACCATTCAGTCCGTATCCGATCAGGTACGAAACAATGCAGACAATGCGGAAAATGCCGCTCTTCTTTCCAAAACCACAGAAACGGAGTTGGAATCCAGCAGTACGCAAATGAATGCCTTAAATGACTCCATGAGCGAGATGAACCATACCGCTCAGGAAATCAGCAATATCATTCACACCATTGACGACATTGCCTTCCAAACCAATGTCTTAGCCTTAAATGCAGCTGTAGAGGCGGCAAGAGCCGGAGAATTCGGCCGTGGCTTCGCCGTGGTTGCGGATGAGGTTAGAAACCTTGCCGGAAAGTCCGCAGAGGCGGCAAAGAACACCACCGCCCTTATTGAAAACACCGTCCGCTCCATCGAGACCGGTTCTCAAATGACTGAGGAAGCCACAAAGTCCTTGGCACAGATTGTGAAGCGTTCTCAGGAAATGCATGAGAAGATTACGGAAATCGCAAGCCTTTCTCAAACACAGTCCAAATCCGTGGAAGAAATTGCCCAGGGCTTGGAGCAGGTATCCGCTGTGGTACAGCATAACTCCGCTACTGCGGAAGAGTCCGCCGCCAGCAGCGCAAAGCTTTTCGATCAGGTACAAAACATGGAAGAGCTTTTGGCAAAGTTCAAACTTTAAAGCTGTGCTATAGAGCTAAATATAAAAGCAATTCAAGAAACTATAGATTTCATTATGCTATCCCTCCATCGCCTGGGCCTTCGGGTCCGGGTGATTTTTTATTCTTAACGAGTATCGCACGCGTAGTGTGCGATATCTCGTTGCCTCCCCCCTGACTAAAG
>NZ_DBHIGR010000173.1:0-4540 GCF_057249185.1 Oribacterium sp. | reverse complement strand
CCAAGGCTGAGGCTGATGATATCAAGGCTAAGCTTGAGGCTGAAGGCGCTAAGATCACTCTTAAGTAATTTTTCTAGAGAAGATAAGAAGGTCGGGGAGAAATCCCTGACCTTCTTTAATTCTTAACGAGTATCGCTCGCGAAGTGTGCGATATTTTATCTTTTCATGGAGAGAAAGAGATGGAACGAGAGAAACAACAAGATATAAACCATGATATGCAAGAAACCGTTAAACCATCACAATATAAAAATCCCAAAGCAACGAAGATTCAGGAACTATTTGCCGGATGGGAAGATGACGGCCTTCGACATCAAGAATTGGATTGGGGAAAAGCAGAAGGTAATGAGCTGAAAAAATAATATCCTTAAGCGACTAATGCAGTATAGGTCTGTAAGAGGGGCAATCTGAGCTCACTGATATTTGCAGAAAGCCATCGAAGGGAAGAACTGTAGAAATCAATAAACTGAGACGACAGAAGCAATATAGGTATGAAAGAGGGACAATCCGAGCCCGCCGGTATTTGCGAAAAACAGCGGTAGGAAGGATTGTAGAAATCAATAAACTGAAGCGACTGATGCAGTATGGGTCTGTAAGAGGGGCAATCTGAGCCCGTCAGTACTTACTGAAAGCGAGCAAAGCGAAGCTTGAAGTTAGTACTGTTACGAAGGCGAAGTTAGCGGGAGCGTGCCCCGATTACAGACCCATACTCCATCAGAGCGGGCACCTTTAATTTTTTCTGTTCCTTCCCCCGCAGGGCGAAGTTAGCGGGAGCGTGCTCGATTTCATACCTATACTGCATCTGCGCGTTGCCCCTTAATGAATACAGCACTTCCCCCTTGACTTTTTCAATAATCGATGTTACAAGTTATTTATCACTAACTTTTGTTAGCGTAGACTACATTGTATTAAAAATGGAAACGAAATACAAAAAGGTTAGCCTTGACTTAATAATAATTCCTATTTTACAATATGCTCGTTCTAAAGAACAAGACTTTAACCGTAGTGCACCACTGAGTGTCAAATGCAAGAAAGCTTTATTCTTTAGCAGCAAATAGTAGTTTATGTATAGCAAAATAAGAGGAGGAAAGAATATGTTTTTAGCAAATTGGGCATGGAAGAAGATTGGAATTTTCGCAGGTGGAGTTTTATTCGGAACAGCAGGTATGAAGATTTTGGCTTCTACCGACGCGAAGAAGCTTTACACAGAGGCAGCTGCAGCAGTTCTTAGAGGACAGGATTGCGTAATGAAGGTAAGCACCGGCATTAAGGAAAGCTGCGAGGATATCTATGCAGATGCAAAGCGCATCAACGAGAAGAGAGCAGAGGCTGCAGAGAATTCTTTAATCGAGGATTTTGAAGAAGTTTCTGACTTCGATGCAAAGGAAGTTTAATCCATAACAGCGAAAAGCAACTTGAGCCCGGAAAGCATTTTCTCCCAGAGAAGGGACTTATGCTTCCGCGGCTCCGATAAGCTCAGAAAGAAGTGGTAAGGGAAAATGAAATGGAATATCTTGCATGAATCCCCGGGGCGTATCCGTGTTCACGCCATGCAGAAGCGCATGACCATGGCACAGGCGGATATCCTAGAGTATTATCTCAAGGCCCAGGAGGGAGTCATTGAGGCGAAGGTTTATGACCGAACCGGAGATGCTATCATTTTCTACGAAGGAAAACGGGAAGGCATGATTCTTGCCCTGTCCCGTTTTTCTTATAAGGGAAATGAAGGTCTTGTACCAAGTCAGACCGGAAGAGCCTTAAACAGAGAATACGAAGATAAATTAGTGCTGACAGTAGTGGATAGGGTGATTTCCACCCTCTTCTATCCCATCCCCTTAAAGCGGGTGATTACGGGAGTGAAGGCCATCCCCTACTTATTTAAGGGACTTCAGACCCTCTTCCAGAGAAAGATTGAAGTATCCCTCCTGGATGCGGTAGCGATTTCCGCCTCCATCTTAACCGGAGACTATGATACTGCGTCTTCCGTAATGTTCCTCCTTTCCGTAGGAGAAATCCTGGAGGAGTGGACTCACAAGAAGTCTGTGGACGATCTGGCGAGAACCATGTCCTTAAATGTAGACAAGGTTTGGACCTTAGTACAGGGTGAGGAAGTTTTACTGCCGTTAAATGAAGTGGAAGTGGGACAGGAAATCATTGTCCGTACCGGAAATATGATTCCTTTGGACGGAAAGGTAAGCTTCGGCGAAGCTATGGTAAATCAGGCTTCCATGACCGGAGAATCCATTCCGGTTCGGAAGAAGATTGGCTCCTCTGCCTATGCGGGAACCGTAGTGGAAGAGGGAGAATGCCGTATTCGCGTGGAGAAGCTGGCAGGCTCCGGTCGTTATGATCGAATTGTGAAAATGATTGAGGAGTCGGAGAAGCTGAAGTCCGCAACAGAGGATAAGGCTTCCCATTTGGCAGATAAGCTGGTGCCCTACAGTCTGGGCGGTGCGGCATTGACCTACCTGCTCACCAGAAATGTCACCAAGGCTTTAGCCTTCTTAATGGTAGATTTCTCCTGTGCTTTGAAGCTTTCTATGCCGGTAGCGGTACTTTCCGCTATGAGAGAGGCCGGAAAGCATAAGATTTCCGTCAAGGGCGGAAAGTTTATGGAGGCCATTTCCGAGGCCAACACCATTGTCTTCGATAAGACTGGAACCTTGACTTACGCTAAGCCGAAGGTAGAAGACATTATCACCTTCAAGAATTCTGATGAAAATGAGATGCTGCGTATGGCTGCCTGCCTGGAGGAGCATTATCCTCATTCCATGGCAAATGCGGTTGTGGCAGAGGCGGAAGCGAGAGATCTGCATCATGCGGAGCGCCATTCCAAGGTGGAATATGTGGTAGCCCACGGTATTTCCAGCATTTACGAAGGAAAGCACGTGCTAATCGGAAGCCATCACTTTATCTTTGATGATGAGCATTGTACCGTACCCAAGGGAGAAGAGGAAAAGCTGGCAAGCATTCCGCCTGAGCATTCCGCTTTGTACCTTGCAGTGGACGGAGAGCTCACCACGGTTATCCTGATTTCCGATCCTTTACGTAAAGAAGCGGTTGGAGTTATTCAGGACTTAAAGGCTCTGGGTATCGACAAGGTTGTGATGATGACCGGAGACAATAAGAAGACTGCCCACGCGGTTGCCAGAATGGTTGGTGTGGATGAATTCCATGCAGAGGTGCTTCCGGAGGATAAGGCAAGCTTTATTCAGGAAGAGCATCGTCTTGGCAGAAAGGTCATCATGGTGGGAGACGGTATTAACGACTCCCCTGCCCTTTCCGAAGCGGATGCGGGAATCGCTATTTCCGCAGGAGCGGCTATCGCTAAGGAGGTTGCGGACATTACCATCCAAGAGGGTGACCTGTATGAGCTGGTAATTTTAAAGAAGCTGAGTAACCGTTTGATGAAGAGAATTCACGGTAACTACAACTTCATTATCGGTTTTAACGCTATGCTGATCGCCTTAGGTTTGGCCGGCATTATGACACCTTCCAACTCTGCTTTGTTCCACAACATTTCCACCATCGCCACCGGATTAAAGAGTATGACACCTTTGATTCCGGAGGAGGAAATCGAAGCGGACAAGGAAGAGGTACTGGAAGCCGGAAAACGGAGAAAGAAAGCCTTAGCAAAGAAGAAGGCATCCTAAGAATTGCATCCCGTTCTGAACGGAGGGAAATGCCGAAGAGAGAAAAAGCCGGAGGGAATCCTCCGGCAATAAGAATCTAAAGAATGCACAAAGGGAGGAAATAGGGAATGAAACCATACGAAAGTCATGAATCAGAGGAGAACTACTTGGAGGCAATCCTGATGTTGTCCATGGATCATAGAAACGTAAGAGCCATTGACATTGCCAATATGCTGGGATTTTCCAAGCCCAGTGTCAGCATCGCCTTAAAGCGCCTTCGGGAAGAGGGTAAGGTGGAAGTGGACGAGAAGGGAGCCTTAAGCTTAACCGAACACGGCCTGTCCATCGCCCAGGGAACCTATGAAAAGCACACGGTTTTAACGGATGTGCTGGTGGCCTTAGGGGTAAATGCTTATACCGCCTCTCAGGATGCCTGCCGTATGGAGCATGTTTTAAGTCCGGAATCCTTCACCAAAATCAAGGAGTTTTACGCAAAATTAAAGGATCAGAAGATTAAAGCGTAAAAGCCAAAGAGGCCAAAAAGACTAAAGAAGCCAAAGAGGCCAAAAAGACTAAAGAAGCCAAAAAGAACTGTAAAAATCAAAAGAAAAATATTTTGATTTTTACGGTTCTTTTTTTATGGAATTTTTTCGAACTTTATTCGATGTTTTTATTCAATGCCTTTATTCAACAGAAGGATTTATGTTTAAAAAATGAGGTCCATTTTCCATAAATTAGATTTATAAATATATTAAATCTATTGGAAACAATATTTTAATTAAATACAATCCTGCTCAGGGCTAATTAATTCTTACAAAATCTTGACTTTATAGTTAGACGGTGCTAATTTAATGAGGCAGATTCGTGCTGTATAGACTGGCTGTGTTAGGCTTTTTCAAAAACAACTAGAA
>NZ_DBHIGR010000172.1:0-4660 GCF_057249185.1 Oribacterium sp. | reverse complement strand
CTTAAGGTAAAGGTGAACTTTCCTTGAATACTGGGGGCATTTAATCCTGCCGGCACATCCAAGACCTTTTTTACCGGTAAATTAAAGACTACCGGTTCCACAAGACGGTGCTTACTGCTGGACTGTACCGTATCCGGTGCTACGTTCTGGGGAACATCATTTCCCGGGAACAAAATGCCGGTACGATAAGCCACATTGGTGTTTTCCACCTTAATCTTCTTCTGATCCATGTGGGCTACCATATTGACATTGGCTAAAATGAGTCCCTGCTGGTCCAGAATAAAACGCTTTCCTGCTTCAGTGGTTCGAAGGTCAAAGGCAAGGGCCTTGATTTCCTTTCTATCTACTGTATTTGCGCTTTCATTTTCATAGTTCCATTCCTTCCAGATACTGTCACTGAATTTCGGATTGTTATGATTGGTATCCGCCGCATACCCGGCAGCATCATACAGGGGTTTTCCCAGGTCTCTTTGTTCCGGAGTAGGAATAACCGTAGAATAAAATACTCTGGGCTTTAAGGTATCCTGGTTGTTGGCATTGGTTTTGTCATAGGAGCGTTTACTGAGCATACTGTTAATGTCTACTCCGGTAAAATCTCCGTTTCTGTCCTTTTCCTCCCCTAAGATATCAAAGATTACCAAATCCGTGGTTCTACTGGTGGCAGACGCCTGATACAGAAGTCTATGATTATAGGGGTCTCCCATATAGCTCACATTATTTCCAAGGTAACGAGAATCGATTTCTGTGGAAACCGTATTGTTAAAGGTTGCCTCCAGTACTGTTACCGGCCCGTAAGGCATGGTTAAGCTCGTTACAGAGGTGGTAAAAGCCCCATTTTCATGGGCTGCCTCATCCCTTTTGGCAGTATATTTTCCAAGCAATGCAGGGCTGGGATTAGGGGTTTTTCCATTGGAATAGTTACCGTCCCAAATGGTATTGGCATCCTTATTGATAAAACCAACGGTGTTTACTACGGATCTTCCACGGTCTACGATATTGGTATAGGGATTCCAGAGAGTATAAGCCATTCTCCAACCGCTTCGGTTATAGAATTTGTCCCAGTAACGATGCTGCTTGTCATCCGGAATGGTCAGATGAATAATCATCATGGTTTGTCCGGAGTTTTCCCAATTCTTCTTAAACTCTACCGTATAATCCTTACCCTTTACAAATCTTTTTTCTTCCGGCGGTATCTCTGCCTGATCCATGTTTCCTATTATGATAGATGATTCATCCACATAGGTTCCTGCCGGAAGCAAGTCATAGATGTCCCCCTTCTTCAGAACATATTTGTCTGTGTACTCATCCTGCTGAAGGCTGGTGGGGAAGGTTCCCCAGTTTAACCCTCGAACAAATACCTGCATACTCTGCTCGCTTCGTTCAGGGTGATCTACATACGGGGCATTAGTCTTTGCAAGCTCAGAGTTAATGTTTAAAGGCTCTAAACCGTATCCTACTTCCGGGAAATAATCTCCGGCTCTCTTATTCAGCCTCTGTACTCCCAGCTGACGAACCTCTCCGGTGGCATCTCCCGCTAAAAAGCTGATGTTGTAGCCATCAGTTCGAGCCATAGTAGTGGCAATGGCACTTTGCATTGCCGGCTGGGGGGTAATTTGTAGGGTAAATGCCGCGTCAAAGCTGGTTCTGTAATACGGAGAATCCTGCTTAAGGCGAAGGCCTACAATATTATTTCCAAAGGCTTTCTCTAAATCCAATTGATTTAAGTGAGTAACGTGAGAAGCTTTATTCTGGGTAAGATCCCACTTATCCTCATACCCTGGTTCCGGCGTAAACTGCACTCTTCTTCCGGCGTCAAATCTAAAGGTTCCGTACTTGAAATAATCATCTAAGCCGGTACCCTTCCTTCTTAACCAGATTTCTACAGGAGGATACTCTGCATATTCCTTCTTATAATCTCCCTTTTTGGCAAACCGGATAATCGGATTATCCACCTTCTCCACATCATAGACCTTCATGTCCTTCATGTAAATCTTACTATAGTGGTAATCGTCATCCGTTAAATCATATACAGGGCCTCTGTAGGCATCCGCATTTGTTCCGTTATCATGGGGCAGGTTGGAAAAGGCTCCGCTTCCCAAGGTCTGCTCCACATTTTGATTGTTTACGCTGATTCTGCTAGTAGAAAAAAGCTTATACTTTCCGTCGGTAATGGTGGTTCCCGAACCGGGTTGTCCGGAAGTTCCGGAGGTTGTGTATTTTCCGTCTGTCCCAAAGGCAACACTGTTATCATCCGCCTTGTAATTGGAGGACAGGGTAAAACTGTCATTCCAGTTACTGTAGACAACCGGAGCTTTTCCGCCATCCTTATAAATACTTTGTAAACCGAAAATTCCTATATAGACTTTTCGATCTACCGTATTATATTTTTTCAGTACAAAATCACCGGGAGTGGAAGGATGCACATAGACCATCATGGGGTCCTTAGGCGTTACATCCTTTTCTCTTACGTACCCATCCGCCCAAATTTCCTTATAATGAATTTTGTTCGTAATGGGTAAGCCCTGTGTAGCCAGATTAATGCCATCGTTCTTTGCATCCTCCAGCTTTTGCATGGGATACTTATATAGCAAGGCATATAGCTGGGAATTATAATGGGCGTTGGCATATTGTAAGTTTTCCGCATAGGGCAAGCCGACAGGAAGATTGGGAACGCTTGGATCCTTGGGAATTCCCACATAAGTTCTATCAATCGGATTTTCCAAATATGGGGCATTTGCCGGAGGATTCTCTCCCACTCCCATATACTTTGCAATATTGGCATAGCCGTTCTTGGCATAAACCTCAATATTATTCTCATTATTGGCAATATTGTTATAGAAGTAATTGTTCCAGGCCACATTGCTGGGGAGTTTCTTTGCACCAATCAAGGTTCCGCCATCGGAATCCAGAGGACTCCCGGCATGGAAAACATAGTCAAAGGGCTGTGAGCTTCCTTTGGCTCTGTCCACTCTAACATACCAAACTCCGTAAAAATACTGTTCTGCATCGTCAGGTTTTTTCCCCCAGCTGGGATCCCAAGTAAAATAAACGCCCTGATTCACATCTGCCGTTCCATGCTTTAAAGTAAAATTGGTTTCTTTAACCTCCGTTTCCACATGAACGGAAAGGGTTTTGTCCTCTTCTGCGTCAAGACTACTGTCGCTATGATCAATCTTCATGCTTACCGGAAAAGTGTTATCAAAAACACCTTTTTCCTGGCCGTTAATCTGCTGATGCGTTACAGCAAGCATGGTCGGTGTCAAGTTATAAGCAATATCCGCCTTAAAGGTTAAACCGCCGGTAAGCTCTCTAAAATTTGCCAGGCAGAAGTACTCTTCGGTTCTTCCTCCACCAATATCCTTCTGAATAATCGTATAGTTAAAACTACTTTGTGGATTGGTATTTGGCGCCTTAGGTACTCCGGTGGTAATCGCCGGCTGTAACTTATGCTGGTTATTATTCTTTTTCTCATACACGGATATCTTATCCGGCTCGGCACTGTCCCAGCCCTTAAAAATACGGGCAGGAATTTCCATGATTACCGTTCCCGGTGCATACTTGGTATTCTTATTTCCCTTTAAGGTAAGTTCTACCCCTAAGGTCGTAGTATTCGTGGCATTGGAAGCTTTCTCGGGAGGAATGATTTTTAAATCCCTCTGGTCTCGCATAACGCCGTTACTGCCGTCTGTATAGCTGTGTCCGGTTTTGGCATTGCTTGTTCCTGCATCCGGATCCGGCGATTCCATCCAGAAGGCCTTAAAATCATGGGCACTGGCACTTTGTCCTGCAGAAACCGCCGTAGCGACAATAGGACTAAAGTGCTTTGCGGAGAAGAGCAAATCCTCTCCCTCTTCTTTTACAGGAAGAATCTCTGCCGGAAGTCCTTCCGGAAGGTGCACAATGCGGAGATCCTTGTCCTCTTCCGCCAAAACCTCTTTGATTTTCTCGGTCTTTTGCAGGCGGATCTCCACCTTCTTTCCGTTCTTCGGCTGAACTTCCTTTTCTACGCCGTCCACTTCTCTGACAAAGGAAATATCCACTGCATCCAGCACCTCTACAAGAGGTACCATTCCGGGATAATCCTTTTCATAATTCTTCTCCAAAAGAGACTTGGCTTCTTCAACGACAGACTCCTTCTCCAAGGGAAGCAGCTTCATCTGTGTGCCCTCTTGGAAGGTTCCCTCCGGATATTCCGCGGTAACGGTCAAATCCTTATAAGACACGGAAAAGGAACCGGCCTCCATGTACTGAGCCGCTTTTTCCCCCGCTTCTTCAGAAGGCTGATTTGCTCCTTCTTCGGAAGTCTCTTCCTTTTTACTTTCCTCTGCCGAAGCATCCTTCTCCTCTGCTACAGCAGCGTCAGAATTTTCCTGTTCCTCTCCTGCTTGTTTCCCGGCAGATGCATCTTCAGAGGCTGTCTCCTGCACTTCTCCGGACTGTGTCGCCTGTTCGCTTGCTTCTCCGGAAGCCTTTGCAGCATCTGTTCCTAATGCGGATTCTTCCTCTGCTTGCTCTGCAGGGGTGCTTTCCGTCAAGGAATTTGCTTCAGAGGATAGTCCCATCTGCTCCGCAACGAGCTGTGCGTTTTCCGATGCATAGCTCACACTTTGCAAATTTCCCGCAAGCATCAAAAAACTGAGGAAATAAGCCATACCCTTCT
>NZ_DBHIGR010000171.1:0-4668 GCF_057249185.1 Oribacterium sp. | reverse complement strand
GACTCTATATATTTATGGAGGAATTTCCGGCAGTTTAGTGCTTTTGTATTTTTTCTTTTATATTTTTTCCGCCCTGTATTGCACGGCTCTCGGTATCTTTTGCAGTTGCCTGGGAAAGAATACGGCTTATTCTACGGCACTGAGCTATGTACTGGAATTTATCAGCTTTTTGTTTGTTTTCTACGAACTTTACTGGTGTAAAACCAAGGGATATTTTTTCTACGGTCTGATACTGGCATTTCTGTTTTTTATCCTATTCAGCTTGAGCTTTTTAGGGATAGGGAAAAAATATCTAAGAGGTTTACAAACAAATTGAACTAGGATATTCTGTAGGAAGTTTAAAAGGAAGAGGGGAAACTATGTTTTCAACGGTAATGATTGGTATAGCGGGAGGTTCCGGTTCGGGAAAATCCACCTTTACCAAGAGAATCAAAGAATGCTTTCCGGAGGAAGTGGCAGTTCTCTACCACGACAATTACTATAAGTCCAATGACGGGGTGCCCTTTGCTATCCGTCAAAAGGCTAACTACGACCATCCGGATGCCTTTGAAACGGATCTTTTGATTAAGCATTTGAAGGCATTAAGAAGAGGAGAAGGTATTTCCTCCCCCACCTATGATTTCAGCACCCACAACAGAACCGATCAGTACTTTGTTGTAGAACCGAAGAGAATTATCCTGGTGGAGGGCATTTTGGTGCTGGAAAATCCGGAGTTACGCTCCCTTTTTGATATTAAGATTTATGTGGAAGCGGATGCGGACGAAAGAATTATTAGGCGAATTATTCGGGATGTGAAGGAAAGAGGCCGTCAGGTGGAGGATATTTCCGAACAGTATTTAAACACGGTTAAGCCTATGCATTACCTGTATGTGGAGCCTACCAGAGCCAAGGCGGATATCGTGATGAATTCCGGAATGAATGATGTTGCATTTGATCTGATGAAGACAAAGATTGAAAGCTTATTGCAGAATGAGTAGTAAAGGAGAAAATATGGTTTATCAATCCACTCGCGGAGGAGAAGAAAATGTAAGTCCGTCTTTAGCAATTGTGCAGGGACTGGCAAAGGACGGGGGACTTTTTGTACCGAAGGAAATGCCTAAACTGGAAAAGTCTCTTGAGGACTATGCTGAGTTATCCTATCAGGATTTGGCTTATGAAATCATGAAGCTTTATCTTACGGATTTCACCGAGGAGGAATTACGTTATTGTATTAATTCTGCCTATGACGATAAGTTTTCCACAAAGGAAATCGCCCCTGTGGTAAAAAAAGGAGATAGCTACTATCTTGAGCTTTTCCACGGAAGAACCCTGGCCTTCAAGGACATGGCATTGTCCATTCTTCCCTACCTTATGAAGGTAAGTTGTAAAAAGAATCAGATTCAGGAGAAGATTGTGATTCTCACCGCTACCTCCGGAGATACCGGAAAGGCTGCTATGGAAGGCTTTTGTGATGTGGATGGCTGTGAAATTATTGTCTTCTACCCTAAGGACGGAGTTTCCCCCTTCCAGGAGCGGCAGATGCGGGCTCAGAAGGGACAGAATACCCATGTGGCTGCTATTCTGGGAAACTTTGATGATGCCCAGAGTGGAGTAAAGAAGATTTTCTCCGATAAAGCCTATCAAGAGAAGCTGCTGGAAAAGGGTTATAGACTTTCTTCCGCAAATTCCATTAACATCGGACGTTTGGTCCCCCAGATTGTTTACTACGTTTATGCCTACTGCCGTTTGCAAAAAAGTGGAGAGCTGAAGGCAGGAGAGAGCTTGAATGTTTCCGTACCTACCGGAAATTTCGGAAATATTTTGGCAGCTTATTGTGCAAAGCGTATGGGACTTCCCTTAGGAAAGCTTCTTTGTGCTTCCAACGACAATAAGGTTTTAACAGACTTTTTCCGTACGGGAATTTACGATAAGAACCGTCCCTTCCATGTAACTACCTCTCCTTCTATGGATATTTTGATTTCCTCCAACCTGGAAAGACTCCTGTATTTTGCAGGGAAAAATGCGGATGAGTGTAAGAGATTGATGGAAGAGCTGAAGGATAAGGGAAAATATCGTATTTCTGAGACGATAGCAAAGGAACTGAAGGACTTTTACAGTGGCTACGGAAAAGAAGCCGAGGGCAGTCAAAGCATTTTCCAGACCTATAAGGAAACAGGCTATGTTCTGGATCCCCATACCGCAGTGGCTAAGGTGGTGGCAGACCACTATGCCTATGAGCAGGGAAGACGGGACAAGTGTCTTGTGGTTTCTACAGCCAGTCCGTATAAGTTCTCCCAGACTGTTTTAAAGGCCTTAAAGGAGCCTGTACCAAAGGATGTATTTGAAGGCATCGAAGCTTTGGAAAAGCTTTGGAAAGAGCCTATTCCCGCTCCGGTCAAAGAAGTGGAGGAGGGAGAAATTCGCCACAGCACCGTATGCTCAGTAGAGGATATGGAGGCGACGGTTTCACATTTCTTGCTTTCCTAGGCTTTAAAAATGTGTTACACTCTCTCCGTAGTTTAGGGTGAGATTTATGATAATGAATATTCTTTTCTAAAAAGGAGGATTAATATGTTAGTTAATGCAAAGGAAATGTTGGATAAAGCGCTGGCTTCCCATTACGCCGTTCCTCAGTTTAATATCAATAACCTGGAGTGGACAAAGTCCATTCTCCTGGCTTGCGAAGAGACCAAGTCTCCCGTAATCCTTGGTGTTTCCGAGGGTGCAGGAAAGTACATGACCGGTTTTGAAACGGTAGCCGCAATGGTTAAGGCTATGGATAAGAGCCTTGGCATTACCGTTCCGGTAGCTCTTCATTTGGATCACGGCTCCTATGACGGATGCTATTCCTGCATCAAGGCAGGCTTCACTTCCATCATGTTCGACGGTTCTCATTTCAATATTGAGGAAAATGTTGAAAAGACCAAGGAATTGGTAGCGGCTGCCCATAAGGCAGGTCTTTCCATTGAGGCCGAGGTAGGTTCCATTGGCGGAGAAGAAGACGGTGTTGTAGGTATGGGAGAGTGTGCAGATCCTGCTGAATGTAAGAAGATTGCAGATTTAGGCATCGACTTCCTGGCTGCAGGAATCGGAAATATTCACGGTGTTTATCCCCCTGATTGGAAGGGACTTTCCTTCGATACTCTGGCTGCAATCAAGGAGCAGATCGGAGAGAAGATGCCATTGGTACTTCATGGCGGTTCCGGTATCCCGAAGGAGATGATTCAGAAGGCAATTTCTCTGGGTGTTGCAAAGATTAATGTAAATACAGAGCTTCAGCTTGTATTTGCTGCAGCTACCAGAAAATATATTGAAGCAGGTTCCGATCAGAAGAGTAAGGGATTTGACCCGAGAAAGCTCTTAAAGCCGGGTGCAGATGCAATCATTGAAGAGTGTAAGGCAAAGATTGAGTTATTCGGTTGCGCTAATAAAGCATAAGAGGAAGAAGGGCAGAGCATGGTCTCTGCCCTTTTGCACTTAAAATGAGGAATCGTTTGGTAAAGCAATCAGTAAAGGAGTAACATGAGGGCTGGAAACGGGATAGAAAATTTTTCCAAAAATGTATTTCATGACGGTGTAATGCGGGAGCGTTTACCGAAAAATGTATACCAGAAGCTGAAGAAAAGTATGCAGGAGGGCTATGCTTTAAGCCCTGACTTGGCAGACGCAGTGGCTCAGGGAATGAAGGAATGGGCTATTGAACAGGGTGCTACCCACTATACCCACTGGTTTCAGCCCTTATCCGGCATTACTGCGGAAAAGCATGAGGCCTTTTTAAGCCCTGTGGGAGAGGGAAAGGTAATGCTGGAATTTTCCGGTAAGGAATTGGTGCGTTCCGAGGCGGATGCCTCTTCCTTTCCCTCCGGCGGTTTAAGAGCTACCTTCGAAGCCAGAGGTTATACGGTTTGGGATTGTACCAGTCCCGCTTTCCTGAGAAAGGACGGAGAGACCACAACCCTCTGCATTCCTACAGCCTTTTGCTCCTATACCGGAGAGGCACTGGACAAAAAGACTCCCCTTCTTCGTTCCATGGAGGCGATTAATCGGGAGGCTTTACGACTCCTCCGTCTTTTTGGAAATCAGAGCAGTCGTTCTGTTAAGGCTACTGTTGGTGCGGAGCAGGAGTATTTTCTGGTAGACCGGGAAAAATACCTTAGAAGAAAAGATTTGGTTTACACCGGAAGAACTCTTTTCGGTAGAATGCCGGCAAAGGGACAGGAGCTGGATGACCATTATTACGGCGTTATCCGGAAGAGAATTGCCGCCTTTATGGGGGATATGGATCAGGAGCTTTGGGCTTTAGGAGTTCCTGTAAAGACCGAGCACAATGAGGTGGCTCCTGCCCAGCATGAGATGGCGCCCATGTTTGAGGAAGCCAATTTGGCGGTGGATCACAATCAGCTGGTAATGGAAAATCTAAAGAAGGTGGCTTCCCGTCATGGTTTGGAGTGCCTTCTTCATGAAAAGCCCTTCGAAGGCATTAACGGTTCCGGAAAGCATAACAACTGGTCCTTGTCCACCGATGACGGCATTAATCTGATGAATCCGGGAGAAACACCCCATGAAAATGTGCAGTTTCTTCTGGTTTTGGCCTGTGTTTTAGCTGCTGTGGATAACCATGCGGATTTACTGAGGATGTCTGCGGCCAATGTGGGAAATGACCATAGACTTGGGGCGGATGAGGCACCT
>NZ_DBHIGR010000170.1:0-4686 GCF_057249185.1 Oribacterium sp. | reverse complement strand
TTTTTCCTTAGGCATTCCCTTTATGGTGCTATATGATTTTTTGGCTGCGGTATTTCGGGCAGTGGGAGACACGAGGCGTCCTCTCTATGTGCAGATTCTGGCAGGTCTTTTGAATCTGGCTCTCAATTTAAACTTCGTGATTCAGTGGAAGATGGGGGTTGCCGGAGTAGCTATTGCCACCAGTATTTCTCAACTTTTTTCTGCCGTTGTTTTAGCGGTTTTACTGGCAAGAGAAAAGGATGCTTTGCATCTTCATCCTCTTCGTTTTCGTATTCATAGGGACAAATTAAAAAAGATTGTCTCAATAGGGCTTCCAGCGGGAATACAGGGAACTTTATTCTCCATTTCCAATGTACTGATACAATCCGCCATCAATACCTTCGGCTCTCAGGCCATGGCGGCGGCAACTATTTCCGCCAATTTGGAAGGCTTTGTTTACATTTCCATGAACTCCGTATCCCAGGGGCAGATGTCATTTGTCAGTCAAAACCTTGGGGCGAAGAAATACAGTAGATTAAACGGTATTTTGAAAAGCAGCTTAACCCTGATTTTCAGCATTGCTCTTCTGACCTGCATGATTGTTTTCTTCTTTGGAAGAAATCTGGCGGGAATATTCACGAAGGATGCGGAGGTTTTGCAATACGCCAAGGAACGTTTGGAGATTATTATTTATCCCTATATGATTTTTGGCATGATGGATACTCTGGTGGGAGCGCTTCGCGGCTTTGGTTGCAGCCTTCAACCTATGTTTATCAGCTTGGTGGGAATTTGCTTAAGTCGTGTGTTTTATGTCATGGTACTCTTTCCTATGGAATTCTTCCATGGCTTACGCCCCTTATACGTAAGTTATCCGGTAAGCTGGATGATTACTGCCTTTTCCCTGTGGATTATGTATTTCTATATCAGAAAACAGTATCCCAAGGTCGACTATCGTTAGGAGAAAGAAGATGGAAAGAAACTTTACGTTACTGACGGACTTTTATGAGCTAACCATGATGCAGGGCTATTTAAAGAGCGGAAAGCACAAGGAGAAAGTGATTTTCGATATGTTTTATCGAAAGAATCCCTGTGGAAACGGTTTTGCCATCTGCTGCGGTTTGGAGCAGGTGGTTGAATATATCCGCAATCTGCATTTCAGTGAAGAAGATATTGACTATCTTCGTAGTCTTGGGACCTTTGATGAGGATTTTATAGAGTATCTTCGAGGATTTCATTTTACCGGTGATATTTATGCCATTCCGGAGGGAACCGTGGTTTTTCCCAAGGAACCCCTAATTAAGGTAATTGCTCCGGTAATAGAGGCTCAGCTGGTGGAAACCGCCATTTTAAATCTGGTGAATCACCAGTCTCTCATTGCCACAAAGGCCTACAGAGTGGTGCATGCTGCCCAGGGAGACGGGGTAATGGAGTTCGGCTTACGAAGAGCCCAGGGACCGGATGCGGGAATTTATGGTGCCAGAGCCGCGGTAATCGCAGGATGCATCGGTACTTCCAATGTTTATGCGGGACAGAAATTTCACATGCCTGTCTTGGGAACCCATGCTCACTCCTGGATTATGTCCTTCCCGACAGAATTGGAGGCATTTAAGGCTTACGCAAGACTCTATCCCAACAATTGTATCTTGCTGGTAGACACCTATGACACCTTAAAGAGCGGTGTAAAGAATGCCATTCTTTGCTATGATGCCATGAAGGAAGAAGGGATTACCCTGAAGCGCTTCGGCATTCGGTTAGATTCCGGAGACCTGGCTTACCTTTCCAAGAAGGCTAGGAAAATGTTGGATGAGGCGGGCTATCCTGAGGCGATTATTTCCGCCTCCAACGACTTGGACGAGAATTTGATTGAATCCTTAAAGGCTCAGGGAGCCTGCATCACCAGCTGGGGTGTGGGAACCAACCTGATTACCTCGGAAAGCCAGCCCAGCTTTGGCGGAGTATATAAGCTTGCGGCGACATATTCGGATGACGGAAAATGGGTTCCTAAGATTAAATTGTCGGAGAACTCCGAAAAGATTACCAATCCGGGAAATAAGCAGATTTATCGTATTATCGAAAAAGACAGCGGAAAGGTATTTGCAGATTATATTGCCCTGGAGGATGAGACCTTTTCCGAAAAAGAGGATTTGGTCTTATTCGATCCCATTGATACCTGGAAGAAAAGTACCTTAAAGGGCGGAAGCTATGAGATGAGACCGCTCCTTGTACCTATTTTCTTAGGCGGAAAGTTGGTGTATAATTGCCCTTCTGTAGAGGAAATCAAAGCCCACTGCAAGAGGGAACAGGAAAGCCTTTGGGAGGAGTGCAGACGTTTAACCAATCCCCATGCCGTACACGTGGATTTATCCGATAAATTGTATGAGATGAAGAAGGGATTGCTGGCTCAGTACAGCAGAGGAGAATAGGGACAATTTCTTGCTTTATTTTTCCCCAATCATTATAATAAGGCGACTAAAGGAATAAGAAGGAGAACTACATGTTTAAAAAAGTAGATAGCAATATGCAATTCGTGGAAAGGGAGAGAGAGGTCGAAGAGTTCTGGAAAAAAGAACAAATCTTCGAGAAGTCCATCCTGGAGCAGCAGGAGAATGCCTCCTATGTTTTCTATGACGGTCCTCCTACGGCCAACGGAAAACCGCATATTGGTCATGTGGAAACCAGAGCCTTTAAGGATATGATTCCAAGATTTCATGCCATGAAGGGGAAGATGGTACCCAGAAAGGCAGGATGGGATACTCATGGCCTTCCTGTGGAGCTGGAAATTGAGAAAGAAATCGGCATCAACGGAAAAGAGCAGATTGAATCCTACGGGGTAGCGCCCTTTATTGATTTATGTAAGAAGAATGTCTGGAAGTACAAGGGAATGTGGGAGGATTTCTCCTACAAGGTTGGCTTCTGGGCGGATATGGATAATCCTTATGTTACCTATCATGATGATTTTATCGAGTCCGAGTGGTGGGCATTAAAGGAAATTTGGAAGAAGAAGCTCTTGTACAAGGGCTTTAAAGTTGTACCCTATTGTCCCCGTTGCGGAACCCCCCTTTCCTCCCACGAGGTAGCGCAGGGCTATAAGGAAGTGAAGGAGCGCTCTGCGGTTGTTCGCTTTAAAATCAAGGGAGAAGAGGGCTATTTCCTGGCTTGGACCACAACCCCCTGGACTCTTCCTTCCAATGTGGCGCTTTGCGTACATCCTGATTTGGAATATGCCAAGGTAAAGGCTGCGGACGGTAATCTTTATATTCTGGCTGTAGCAAGACTGGATGCGGTATTGTCCGGTTTGGCAAAGGAGGGAGAAGAAGCCTATTCTATCCTGGAAACCTGTAAGGGTAAGGACTTGGTGGGACTTTCCTATGAGCCTCTTTATGACGGTGCTGAAAAGGAAGCGGAGAGACAGCATAAGAAGGCCCATATCGTGGTTTCCGACTATTATGTCAGCGCGGATGACGGTACCGGTATCGTACATATTGCCCCCGCCTTCGGTGAAGATGACGGAAGAATCGGTAGGGAAAATGATTTAGCCCTTGTAAAGTTTGTGGATAGCGAAGGAAAGCTTACCGCGGAGACACCTTTCTTCGGTATGCGTTGTAAGCCTACGGAGAAGGAAGTGGCGGAAGGCGCCATCAGTGCGGATCCGGAGGTATTGAAGGACCTGGAGAAGCGGGGACTTCTTTTTGACGCACCGAAATTTGAACATAGTTATCCCCATTGCTGGCGTTGCGGAACGCCCTTGATTTACTATGCAAGAGAAAGCTGGTTTATCAAGATGACCGCGGTTCGGGATGAGCTGGTTGCGAACAACAACACCGTAAACTGGATTCCCGAGTCTATCGGTAAGGGACGCTTCGGAGACTGGATTGAAAATGTACAGGACTGGAGCCTTTCCCGTGATCGCTATTGGGGAACTCCTTTAAATATTTGGGAGTGTAAGGACTGTGGAGAACAGGAAGCTATCGGTTCCATTAAAGAATTATCGGAAAGAGCCGATAATTATCAGGAGGTCTTGGCAAAATTAAAGGCTGAGGGAGATAAAGGCTATTCCTCCGACTATGTAGGCTATGAGCACATTGAGCTTCATAAGCCCTATGTGGACTACTTGAAGTGTAAGTGTCCGAAGTGTGGCGGAGAAATGAGCAGAGTTCCGGAGGTTAT
This sequence comes from Oribacterium sp., assembly GCF_057249185.1. Lineage (NCBI taxonomy): Bacteria > Bacillati > Bacillota > Clostridia > Lachnospirales > Lachnospiraceae > Oribacterium > Oribacterium sp. The sequence goes on along the minus strand of NZ_DBHIGR010000170.1, from coordinate 540 downwards.
TGACTGTTGGTTTGACAGCGGTGCCATGCCCTATGCCCAGCATCATTATCCCTTCGAGAACAAGGAGCTTTTCGAGGCTCAGTTCCCGGCACAGTTTATCTGTGAGGCGGTAGACCAGACCAGAGGATGGTTCTATTCCTTGTTGGCGGAGTCCACCATTTTGTTCCATAAGGCTCCCTTTGAAAATGTCTTGGTGCTCGGCCATGTACAGGACGAAAACGGACAGAAGATGTCCAAGTCCAAGGGCAATTCCGTAGACCCCATGGAGGCCTTGGAAAAGCACGGAGCGGATGCGATTCGTTGGTTCTTCTATACCAACTCTGCACCATGGTTACCCAACCGTTTCCATGATCAGGCGGTAGTGGAGGGACAGAGAAAGTTCCTGTCTACACTATGGAATACCTATGCTTTCTTTGTGCTTTATGCCAACATTGATAACTTCGATCCTACGAAATATACCCTGGACAAGAAGAGTCTTACGCCTATGGACAGATGGGTATTCAGTAAGCTGAATTCTTTGATTTTTACCGTGGATACCAA
>NZ_DBHIGR010000169.1:0-4690 GCF_057249185.1 Oribacterium sp. | reverse complement strand
GCATCATCTTGATTGGTTTCCTGAGAAGCAATCTTTTCTACTACGTCCATTCCTTCATAAACCTGTCCCAATACGGTGTAACGTCCGTCCAGCTCGGGAATTCCGCCCACTTCCTTGTACTTTGCTTTTACATTTTCCGGAAGAGATAAAAGAGGAAGTGCCGCTTCATTACGAATCTTACTGCACTGCACGATATAGAACTGATTTCCGTTAGTATGGGGACCGTTATTTCCTAGGCAAAGCGCTCCGTTAAAGTTGTGCAGCTCCATATTGACTTCATCTTGGAAGAAGCCGTTATAGCTGGACTTTGCTTCATCACCGGAACCATCCAAAGCTCCACCCTGAATCACAAAGTCCTTGATTACTCTTGCAAATGGAGTTCCGTTATAGAAGCCTTGCTTGGAAAGCGTAATCCAGTTTTGTACGGCAATAGGAGCCTGATTGGGGAAGAGTCGCAGTTTAATGACTCCTGCATCGGTGGTCATGATACAAACCTCTTCGCCTCTTCGTGGCTTTTCCAGTTGATAAAGCTTTACATCGGAGACATCTACACCCTTATCTTTCCATAGGATATTAATGATTTTCCATTTTTGACCCTGGGCATCGCCAAGCTGTGCCATCTTCATCATAACCGTGTATTCTGTTACCTTGTTCTTTCCTTCGCTTACTTGAAACTTTAATTCCATGATACCCCGCAAATCATTGTACTCATCGGTTCCGCTTACACGGTGAAGTACCGGCATCTTACTGTAAATATAGCGGATATCTTTCTTTCCTTCAAAAGCCCGGAAATAGCTTCGAATCGCTTCCTTTTCCTCTTCCGCAATATCCGGAACAATAAAGTCTTCAATACCTTTTTGCTCTTTGATAGCCTTGATAAACTCCTCTGCTCTTTCCTGCAGTAGAGTTTCGTCCCAACGGCGGGATAATAGCTGCCAGGTCTGCACCTCTTCATCATAGTTTTTTGCAAAGCCTGTGATTGCGGTGAGGGAGAGCATTGTCAGCAAAGCACAACCGAATGCCAGAGCCGACTTGACAAATGATTTTCTCATAAAGACTCCTTTCTGCCATGAGATATTGTAGGAATTTACAGCTATGTCCCTGTAAAATCCGAGATATATTTAGTTAATAATACCAAATTAATTTCAATTTTAAAAGCTGATTTGGGGAAAATATGATTTTCAAAAGTAGAGGGCATATACTTTCCGAAAGGCACTTGTTTAGAAAGGAATCAGAATTATAGAGTGGAAAAACTCCGGTATCCAAGGTAATATGAATCATTATAATGCTTGTGAAAAGCAAGAAAATTAATGGAGAGTGAAAATGAAGGCAAGGCATTTAGAGATTCTAGAAGAAAAGGGATTTCCGGTTCCAAAGTTTATTCTGGTTTCGGAAAATGAAGAAGTGGATCTTTCTTTTTCTGAGAAGGAATACTTTGCCGTCCGCTCCAATTTTTCCGCAGAAGATGGCGGGGAGTATTCCTTTGCCGGACAGTTTTTGACTCGCTTAAATGTGAAAAGGGAGAAGGTCAAGGAGGCGGTGCAAGAGGTCTTTGCCTCCTACGCCGGAAGTTTGGAATATAAAGAAAAGGCGAATAGAGGGAAGGGGGAAGACTTTCTAAAAAAGCAGGGTAAAGAAGGACAGCAGGAGAACGCAAAACATCAGAAGAACACAAAACATCAGAAGAACACAAAACATCAGAAGAACACAAAACATCAGAAGAACACAGAACAGATAAAATCAGAAGTATTGGTAGAAACGGTACTCATTCAAGAAATGCTGTTTCCGGAAAAGTCCGGTGTTCTGTTTACAAAAAACCCCAAGGGTATTCTTAGTGAAATGGTGGTGGTTCTTGGACAGGGGCTTGGAGATAAGGTGGTGGAGGATCAGGAAAATGTACTAACCTACCACTATTTTCCGGGGGAATGCCTGTACCAAGAGGGGCAGGGTACCGGTCTAGCTTTGGATGAGGAAGAGCTGAAAACTTTGTTTACCCTTGGAGAAAAAATAGAACAGCTTTTTCAAAAGCCCATGGACATAGAATTTGCCATAGAAAAGGGCAAAGTTTACATTTTACAGGCCAGAGAAATCACTACCTTAGACATGCAACTTCCGGTTCGGATTTTGGACAACAGCAATATCTCCGAAAGCTTTCCGGGAATATGTCTTCCTTTAAGTGAAAGCTTTGCAGGAGAAATGTATAGCGGGATTTTCACTTCTTTGGGAAGGCGTTTTTTGGGAAAGAAGGTCTCTTCCTATGAGGAGCTTTTTCAACGCATGGTGGGAGGATTTTCCGGAAGAATGTATTATGAAATCTCCTCCTGGTATGATATCCTGCGTCTCCTTCCCTTTTCCAGAAAGATTATTCCGCTTTGGCAGGGAATGCTGGGGGTGTCTAACGAAGAAATATCCTTTTCCAGGAAGAAGCCAAGCTTCTTTTTAAAGTGCAGAATCGCCCTTTTATTTTGCTATTATTTTTTCGTTTCTCAAAGGAAAATGCAGGAGCTGGACAGGTTTTTCCAAGAGCGCTATGCCTCCTATAGTAAAAGGGTGGATGAGGAGGAAGAGGCTCAGGCACTCTATCAAATTTTTTTGGAAATGAAGGAAGATCTACTGCGGGAGTGGGATATTACTTTGATGAATGATATGGTGTCCTTTATCAGCACGCATTTATATGGGAAGAAAACGGCATTTTCCTTAGAAACCATGAAGCCTGTACGAGCGCTTTCCGCCTTAAAGGCAATAGCCGGAAAGCATGGCTTAGACAGCGAGGAATACCGCAGGGAAAAGAAAAGCTATATTTCTGCCTATGGGGATCGAATAGTGGGAGAGCTGAAGCTGGAAACCAGAACCTACAGAACCAATGAAGAGCTACTGGACCGATGGATTTTGGATTCTTTAGAGACCGAAACTGCGGAGAGGTATGAGCTTTCGGAAGCGAAGCATAGTCTTGGGAAAGCATGTGTAGAGAAAAATTGTGTAGAGACAAATTTCTCGGAGAAAGATTGCGAAGAGACAAGCTGTTCAGAGAAGCCTTCCGAGCAAAAACAGAGAAAGTCCTTCTTTTATAGCCTTGCCGAGTCCTCCTGTAACAATAGGGAGATTTCCCGTCTTCATCGTACAAGATGCTTTGGCCTTATGCGGCGAATTGTAGATAAAATCGGAGAGAAAACCATAGGCTTTGATGTGTATTATTTGAGCCTTGATGAGCTGAAGGAATTGTTATTTTCCGGCAAAGATTTCTCCTTGAAAATTACGAGAGAAAAGGAACTCAGAAAGGCCTATGAAAGACTTCCGGTTTTGTCTCGGGTAAAGCTCCTTGGAAAGGTGGACAGAGATCCTTTGGCAGGAGAGATTCGTGTTTTAAGCTATGAATCTTTCAAGGGAAAAAGGAATATAGAAGGTCAAATCGGAAGGCCCGGAAATGATGAAGGGAATAGGAAAGCCGGAAAAATCAGGCAAATGGAAAAAACCGGAAAGAAAGATAAAGAAGCAGGGAATTCTACGCCTAGAGTTTTCTTTGGGCGAGGCGTTTCCAAGGGCATCTTCCGAGGAGAGGTTTTAAAGATTAAAAGCTTACAGGAGATAAAAGTAGCGGAGGCTAAAGGGAAAATCCTCTTAAGCTATTCTACAGATCCGGGCTGGTTTCCTTATCTCAATATGGCAGGAGGACTCATTACGGAAAGAGGATCCCTTCTATCCCACAGTGCCATTCTCGCAAGAGAATTGGAAAAGCCTGCGGTGGTCAATATTCCGAATATTATGGAGGAGCTGCAAAGTGGAGATATTGTGGAGATAGACGGGGATTTAGGCATTTGCAGTGTTATAAAGCAAAAGGAAAAATAGGATTGCCGGACAAGTGAGAGAGGAAAACCCGGACTTTATTCGCTCACTTGTTTTAAAGATAGAAAGGGAAAATGAAGAACTATCAAATCAAAGCGGTAAAGGAGCAAGGGGAGAAAGCGCAATTTTTAAATTTTCCTGCTATGCTTTATAAAAAGTCCTGTCTTATGCAGGACAGGAAAATGGAGGAGGCGGTACTTGCGGGAAAGCACATTTTAGTGCAGGGAAAGCTTCGTTTTCTGCCCTTTCTTTGCGTATGCGTTTCTGAGGGAAAAGAGAGCGTAGCAGGGCGGGTTGCTTTAACGCTGTATGAAGATGAGGATTACGGTTTTGTGGGCTTCTATGAAAGTATAGAGGAAGAGGAAGTGGCCCTTTTGCTTTTAGAAGCTTGTGAAGAGGAAGCGAAAAAAGCGGGGAAGAAGGGCATGAAAGGCCCCATTGACCTTTCTTTTTTCGGAAGGTATCGCTTTGCTTTGGAGGAGAAAGCGCCCTATACCGGAGAACCTGCGAACAAAGCTTATTATCCTTACCTTTTTGAAAAAGCGGGCTTTCAGATTTGTAATCGCTATGTTTCCAACTTTTATGATGTTTTGGAGCCTTCCTATGAGAATGCAAAGGGCAAGAAACGATTGGAACATTTTCAGGAAAAGGGCTACCGATTTTTGCATCCGACAAAAGAGAACTTTGACCGATATCTTTCTGAAATTTATCCCCTTTTAATGGAGCGGTATAAGGATTTTCAAGGCTTTCGGAACATTTCTCGAGATAACTTTGTAAGCCTTTACAGTTCTTTAAAGTATATTGTAGATGAAGAAATGGTCTTTTTGGCTTATGATAAGGAGGAGCT
>NZ_DBHIGR010000168.1:0-4795 GCF_057249185.1 Oribacterium sp. | reverse complement strand
GAGCTTCGGGAGAAACATTTTCCCCTATGGTGGAGAATGCGTTCCGGCTTCCTTGGGCAGGGGGTAAACCTTCCCGGAAAAATTGGAAATAAACTCACTATTTTGGCGTATAAGCTGACACAGAAGTTCTACGGCTTTAACTAATAATGTATTTGTGCGCTGAAGAGCTTTACCTTTTATCAGGAAAGCACTGAACTGCCATTAGGAAATAGATTTTATTAAACGAGATGTCCCCTATGGCATCTCGTTTTTCTACAAGCAGTTTGTTTTAATGGAGAAAGATGCTATGAACATTGCTATTATTACCGGTGCATCCCGAGGAATCGGTAAAGCCGCAGCCAAGCGTTTTGCAAGAGAAGGTTACAGCCTCTTATTAAATTGCGAAAAAAACTGGACGCTTTTGGAAGAATTGAAAAAGGAAATTCAGTCAGACTTGCCGGAAAACTGTCCGGAAATTTTTCTTTGTAAAGATTTGGGCACAAAAGAAGGCCTTTCCCGTATTCTTGAAGGAAAAAGCCTATCTAAGCTGATTCTTATCGCCAACAGCGGTAAAGACGCTATCAAATTATTGCAAGACTACAGTGAGGAAGAAACAAAGGCTCTTTTGGAAACAAATCTCCTACACCCCTTCACCCTTTGCCAAAACCTCCTGCCCTATCTTTTAAAAGCGAAGGAAGGAAGAATTCTTTTCAGTTCTTCCGTTTGGGGAAACGTAGGAGCGTCCATGGAAAGTCTTTATTCCCTCACCAAGGGCGGTATCTCCACCTTTGCGAAAGCTCTGGGAAAAGAGCTCGCCCCTTCTCACATCTCCGTTAATGCCGTAGCTTTCGGCGCTGTTGACACGGATATGAATTCCTGGCTTAGCGCTGAAGAAAAGCAAAGCTTAGAAGAGGAAATTCCCTACGGCAGAATGGCTACCGTAGAAGAAGCCGCAGACTTTCTCTACCTTCTCTCCCAAGCCCCCCTCTACCTTACAGCCCAAGTGATACCCTTTGACGGGGCATGGATCTAAAAGCGCCGCCGCATCTGATACCATTCCGCATCACCATGGACGGAAGCAGACTTTCCTTCTAAGTCAAAGCCACAGCGACTGTAGAAGGGTATTTTTTCTTTTTTACAGGTAAGCACTGCCCCTTTTCTTCCCTCTTTCTTAGCCTCTTCCAAAAAGGCCTGCATCATCCTGGTGGCGATGCCTCTTTTTTGAAACTCAGGGTGGGTATTGACCCCAAAAATCATCTGCCAGTCTCCGTCTTCATCATGGAGACTTACATTTTCATACATTTCATCGAACAAATCTTTTTGATTACTGACAAAGCCATTGATAAAGGAAATCAGTTCTCCCTGATAAAAAAGAAGAAGAAAATGACTGCCGTAGGCTTTCAGGCGTTCTTGAAATTGCTCCTTCGTAGCCGCCTCCGCCCGGGGAAAACATTCCGCTTCCAGCCCGGCTACCGCATCCAAATCCGAAGGCTCCGCCTTTCGGAGGCAAAGCGCTTCTTCCTCTAAGCCAATTTCGTTTCCAAAAGCACAGTCCATTTCTTATTCCTTACCTTCTCTTATTGTTCAAAGAATTCTTCCGTTCCATTTTCGATCTTCCCTTTATAAAGACCGAATACCATTTTTCTCTATTTCTTAACTTTCTTTGCTAAAGCGTTTTTCTCTATGCCTTAGCTTTCTTTGCTAAAGCGTTTTTCTCTATGCCTTAGCTTTCTTTTCTAAAGCGTTCTTCATCCAATCCTTTCCGTCCACAAAACGGGAAACGATAAAGGAAACCACATAGTCTCCAGCAGAGTTAATCATGGTTGCCGGTGGATCCACCAGATTGCCGATAGCTACCAGAATAGGGAAGGCCACCTCCATTTGATTAGGGAAGAAAATGCTGGCAATAATATACTCTCCGATATATCCGCCTCCGGGCACACCGCTCATTCCCACAGAAGAAAATACCGCAACCAGTACAATCACCGGAAGCTGGGCAAAGCTCACAGGAGTTCCCAAAGCTCCCATTACAAAGCAAATCTTTAGTACACAGGAGAAGCAGGAACCATCCATGTGCATGGTCGCTCCCAACGGAAGCACAATATCGGACACATCCTTGGAAATTCCGCTTTCCTCCGCCACCTCCATATTGGTAGGAATGGTAGCCACTGAAGAACAGGTTCCCAAAGCCACAATCGCCGGCTTTAAAATATGGGACATCATCATTTTCACTCCATCCATTCCTGCGCCGATATAAGCCATCAAAGGGAATGCCGTGAAAATATAAATAAAGCAAACCGGATAATATAAAACCAATGCTCTTGCATAGCTCTCCGTAATCTGAGGGCCATAGCTTGCAACCAAATCTGCAAATATCGCAAAGAAGGCAATGGGCGCATAATAGGTTACGATTTGCACAAACTTCATCATGACCGCTGTCAGGCTATCCAAAAACTCCGCTACCTTCTTACCGGACTCTCCTGCTAAATTCACGGAAAAACCAAAAAGTACGGAAAAAACGATTAAAGGAAGCATGGCTCTTCTGGAGAGAAGTCCCACAAAATCCTCCACGGTAAAGAAGTTCAGCACCATTTCCGTAAGGCTGGCGTGCTCTCCCACCTCCTCTGCACTAAGAGTCTTCCAAGGCTGTAAAACCGGCGGAAAAATCTGGCAAAGCAAGAAAAATACAATGGCGGCAAAGGCTCCGGTAATCACAAAGCTGAGCACCGTAACCCCCATAATTTTTCCGGCTCTCTTCCGGCTCTTCATATTGGCAACCGCCCCTGCAATAGAGGCAAATACCATAGGCACCACCACGCAGAACATCATGCGGATAAACAGGTCTCCCAAAAATTTAATGCCGTGGGCAAAATCCGGTGCCGCATAGCCTGTTATAGAGCCCAATACCATGGCCGCAATCAAAATCAATAAAAAACGATAGTTTCCTGCAATAGATTTGCTTTTCATCTCCTGTACCTCATCTTTAGTTTGTTAAAAATCGGAAAATCCCCGGAAAGCTTTGGTCTATCTCCGGATGGAACTGAATCCCCAGCATTTTCTCTCCGTATTCAATGCCCTCAATTCCGCCATCCTCCGCAAAAGCCACAGCTCGAATATCCTCTGCCGGCTTAGTAATCCGATAACGGTGCATACTGGCCCCTTGAATTCTATCCCCGGGAAAATGCTTTCTTAGAGCGGAATCCTCTATAATCCGAATCTCCTGCTTCACCAAATGCTCTTCTCCCCGGTTGGGATTGCATTTCCAATGCCCCTCCACCGGTTCCACAAAGAAATACCGTTCCTTCTTCATTTCCTCATAGACTTCCAAAATACTCTTACCGGGACGATTCCTCTGCTCTTCCTTGGCAATAAAATAACTGTGTATAGCCTGCATGCCAAGACAAACGCCCAAGAGCTTTTTTCCGGTTTTCAAGGCATGAGCAATAACTTGAAAATGATAGGGAAAAATCCGTTTTCCTCCACAAAGTAAAAAAGCATCGCAAAGAGCTAAAGCCTCTTCCTTTACTGTACCGTCCACACCGATAATTCCGATAGGAATACCTCCTGCTTCTTCCACTCTTTTGGTATAAAGCTCATGAAAAATAGCATTGTCTTCATAGGGGTTTTCCGTCTCCCGAAGTCGAGAGGGGGGAACTATTCCGATAATCTTCATTCTCTACTCCTTTTCCAAACAGCTTCATCATACACTATTTTCTGATAAGAAAAAAGAAAAGCGCTTCCTTAAATTGTCTTTTTTATGTCTTTTTTCTGCATTTTTCTGTGAAATTATCTTATCTTTTCCAAAAATCCAATTTCCCATAAAATACATTTATGGCATAATAGCATAGCGATAAAATAGTATGAAAGGATGCATTATGAAAAAAACAGTAATCGGTATTTCCACCAGTGTGCTTGTGGATCAGGGGGGCGGATTCCCCGGCTATGAAAGAATTTATGTGAATAAGGACTATGTTTCTGCCGTTATCGCTGCGGGAGCAGTGCCTCTTATGATCCCCATGGAGGATTCCGAGGAGAATTTACGGGAAAGCTTAGAGCTTGTAGACGGTATTATCTTCTCAGGAGGTCAGGATATTGCTCCTTACCGTTACGGAGAAGAGCCCCACGTAAAGCTTCAGGAAATCTGTCCGGAAAGAGATGAATTTGACTTTTTACTCTATCGTCTGGCGAAAGAGAAAAAGCTTCCCATTTTGGGAATCTGTCGCGGATATCAGTTAATGAATGTGGCAGAGGGAGGAAATTTGTATCAAGATCTTTCCCTAAAGACTACGGAAAGCTTTAAGCATTCTCAGGGACATGGCCCTTCTATTCCGACACACAGTATGAAAATAGAAGCAGGCAGCAGACTGGCTGAAATCTTAGGAAAAGAAGAGCTTCGAGTAAACAGCTTTCACCATCAAGCTATTAAGGATGTTCCTGAAAGTCTAAAAGTTTCCGGTAAAGCCTTGGATGATGTAATTGAAGCCATTGAATTAAAGGACTACCCCTTCGGCATCGGAGTCCAGTTCCATCCGGAAATGTTACAGGCAAAGTACAAAGATATTCAAAAAATTTTCCTGGCCCTTGTGGAAGCCGGTAAGGAATATCACAATTTGAATGGAAAAGCTTAGTCTTTATCTGTCAAATCATAGGAAAAGTCGACCCGGATCGTTTCGGGTTCTCTGGAAAATTAAAGGAGTTTCAATGAGTAAATCGCAAAAGTTGGGCTTTTGGTCTATCGTATTATTAACGATTAATTCCATTATCGGAACCGGAATCTTTTTATCTCCCGGTTCTGTCGTAAAACAGGTAGGCTCTT